>CAXMOH010000299.1:0-16576 GCA_964194855.1 uncultured Hyphomicrobium sp. | reverse complement strand
GCCGGCCTTCAGGACGATGAGGGTGGGCATGCCGGTGATGCTGTATTTGAAGGGGACCTGGTCGTTTTCTTCGACGTTGAGCTTGCCCACACGCACGCGGCCCTGGTAGTCGCCGGCGATCGCTTCCAGGTCGGGAACCATCGCCTTGCAGGGGGCGCACCACTCGGCCCAGAAATCGACGAGCACGGGTGTGGATGACTCCAGAACCTCCTGCTGCCAGTTTTGATCCGTGAAGATCTCGATGTTTTCCGACATTGCGTGCGTTCTCCTCGCTTCGGCCACGCGCTGGACCGACGCTGGCCGACAATCCGTGTTGGTCCCTTTGCGAACAGGATACAGCCCGCCCAGCCCGACGTCTCGCCGGGGACTCCAGGGCTGCATCGACTGCCCCGGGGCGGAGTCGACCGGCCTCACCGCTGGCGGCACCGTGGTCCGTCAGCGGGTATGATGCGAGACAGTACCCAGCCAGGCCAGACCACGAGCCGCAAGCCGTGAGCGTCACGGGGGCGGGAGCCTGTCGGAGGACTTCGACACGCTCACAGAGGGGGCACCGGCCTGGCGACAGGAGGCTCTGATGAGCACCACCCCGGACAGCAACCTGCGCTGGTATCGGGTGCTCGACCTGGACGAGTTGCCGGAAGGTCGGGTCACGACGGTCACGGCGGGACACCAACGCCTGGCCATGACCCACTTCGAGGGGCAGTACGGAGCCCTCGACAATCGCTGTCCCCACCAAGGCGGCCCTCTCGGGGAGGGCTCGATCGAGAAGGGCCTCCTGCGCTGCCCGTGGCACGGGTGGGACTACTCCCCGCTGACGGGCAAGGCGCCGGGCTTCGACGACGGCGTCTGCACCTTCGAGGTCGAGCCCCGGGAGGACGGCATCTACGTGGGAGTCCCGGCGGAGGAACCACACGTGCGGACCGTGGGCGACCTCATGGTCGAGACCATGGTCAACTGGGGTGTGCGCCACGTTTTTGGCATGGTCGGCCACTCCAACCTCGGCGTGGCCGATGCGCTTCGCCGCCAGGAGAAGGCGGGCCGGCTCAGCTTCTACGGGATCCGCCACGAAGGGGCCGCCGCCTTTGCCGTGTCGGCGTACGGAAAGCTGACCGGCCGCCCCGCGGCCTGCTTCTCGATTGCCGGCCCCGGAGCCACGAACCTCCTGACGGGCCTCTGGGACGCCAACGTGGATCGGGCACCGGCGCTGGCAATCACGGGCCAGGTCGAGACGCAGGTACTGGGACCCGGGGCCTTCCAGGAGATCGATCTCTCCGCGGCCTACGGGAAGGTGGCCCAGTGGAGCCAGACCGTCCTCCACAAGAGCCATCACGCCGAGCTCATGAACCTGGCACTCAAGAGCGCGATCCTCAACCGGGGCGTCTCCCACCTGATCTTTCCCGACGAGGTCCCGAAGCTGGCCGCGGCTGGGGCGAAGCCCGGCGACCCGAAGGGTCGGGTCACACCTCGCGAGATCGCGCCGCCCGCGCCCTCAATCGATGACGCTGTGAAGCTCCTCGAGGGCTCCCGACGCCCGGTGGTCATCGTCGGCCACGGCGCTCGCTTCCACATGCCCGAGGTCGTCGCTCTCGCCGAGCAAATGAACGCTCCGGTGATCACGACGTTCAAGGGCAAGGGGCTCATTCCGGACAGCCACCGGCTCGCCGGGGGCGTCCTGGGCCGGAGCGGAACGCCCATCGCGAGCTGGCTCATGAACGAGTCGGACTGCCTCCTCGTCTTCGGGGCCAGCTTTTCCAATCACACCGGCATCACCCCCAAGAAACCCACGATCCAGGTCGACTTCGACCCGATGGTCCTCGGGAAGTTTCACGCCATCGATGTCCCGGTGTGGGGCGAGATCGGCGTCACCGCCCGACTCCTCCGGGAGCGGCTCGAGGGTCGGCTCGACACCGAGGACCAGACGACGGACGTCGCAGCTCGCTGGAAGATCTGGCGGAAAGAGAAGAGCCGCCGCGAGAAAGACGACCGGGGCCAGGGGGTCGGCTCCGCGGCCATCTTCGCCGCGCTGAATCGACAGGTCCCCGGGGACGCCATCATCGCCGTGGACGTGGGCAACAACACCTATTCGTTCGGGCGCTATTTCGAGTGCGAGCGGCAGGCCGTCCTGATGTCGGGATACCTCGGCTCCATCGGCTTCGGTTTCCCCGCCGCGATGGGAGCCTGGGCCGCCACCCGGGAGGACGACCCGCGGTTCGCGGGCCGCACGGTGGTCTCGATCTCGGGCGACGGCGGCTTCGGCCAGTACCTTGCCGAGCTCACGACCGCGGTCAAGTACGGGATGAACATCACGCACATCCTTTTGAACAACAACGAGCTGGGCAAGATCAGCAAGGAGCAGCGCGCCGGGGAGTGGGACGTGTGGCAGACCTCGCTTCACAACCCCGATTTCTCGAAGTACGCGGAGCTGTGCGGCGCGTTCGGCGTCCGTGTGACCGACCCCGCGGCGCTCGACGACGCTCTGGCGCGGGCCCTCGCTCACGACGGTCCGGCGCTCGTCGAGGTGATCGCCGACGCGCAGCTCGTTTGAGGCGACCGCGAACCGTTTCCAGGAGGTGAAGTGCCAACCGAGGGAGCCCGATGAAGAAGGTCAAGATCGCGGATTGGAAAGCGCTCGAGCCGCTGACCCCCACCTACGCCCTGGTCGCGGGCGTCGACCTCGTGATCGTCAAGTGGAAAGACGACCCTGCCGGCGTGTCCGTCCTGTATGGGCGCTGTCAGCACCGCGGCGCCCTGATGTCGGACGGCACCATCCGGGGCGAGGACCTCGTGTGCGGCGTCCACGATTGGGACTATCGCTACAAGACGGGCGTCAGCGGCTACAACAACGACGAGAAGCTCCATCGTTTCTCGTCCTGGGTCGAGAAGGACGGAGTGTGGGTCGACGAAGACGAGGTGGCCGCCTGGGAGAAGGAGAACCCGCAACCGTACGATCGCGACGCCTACCAGGGGCTCTACGCCGACCTCCACGGTGCCCCGGAGGAGCCCTACACGGCCTACACACACGAGCTGGCCGCGAACGGGCTCGACAACGTCGGCCATCACGGCCGCGTCGCCGCCATGGGCGTTCCCCGGGACCAGCTGCCGCGCTGGGAGGACATCCAGATCTTGACGGCCCAGCTCCACCGGCTTCCGCAGCTCGACGATGCGCCGGTAGGCACGGAGCTCGTCATCGGTCCCGGGGCGCGACGCCCCCTGAAGCTCCAGATTCCGCTCTTCGTTTCCGACATGAGCTTTGGCGCGCTCTCGGAGGAGGCCAAGGTCGCCTTGTCCAAGGGGGCGGAGATGGCGGGAACCGGCATCTGCTCTGGCGAGGGCGGGATGCTGTCCGAGGAGCAGGCGAGCAACAGCCGGTACTTCTACGAGCTGGCCTCCGCCCGCTTCGGCTACAGCATGGACAAGGTCAAGAAATGCCAGGCGTTCCATTTCAAGGGCGGGCAGGGCGCAAAGACCGGGACCGGAGGCCACCTCCCGGGCCACAAGGTGATCGGTCGCATCGCCAAGGTGCGGGGGCTCGAGCCGGGAACGCCTGCCGTTTCCCCCCCGCGGTTTCCGGACTGGGAGCACGTCGACCAGTACCGCGACTTTGCGGCCGAGGTCCGGGGGGAGACAGGTGGGATACCGGTCGGCGTGAAGCTGTCCGCGCAACACATCGAGAAGGACATCGACGCTGCCCTCGACATCGGAGTCGACTACGTCATCCTCGACGGGAGGGGCGGCGGCACCGGGGCCGCGCCGCTCATCTTCCGTGACAACATCTCGGTGCCGACGATCCCGGCCCTCGCCCGCGCCCGTCGGCACCTGGATCGCCTGGGGAAGCGCGACGTGACCTTGATCGTCACGGGCGGGCTTCGGGTTCCTGCCGACTTCGTCAAGGCCATGGCTCTCGGCGCAGACGGCATCGCTCTCTCCAATGCCGCCATCCAGGCGATCGGATGCCTGGGCATGCGCGCCTGCCACACGAACAACTGCCCGGTGGGAATCGCGACCCAGAAACCCAGCCTGCGCCAGCGCCTCGTCGTCGACGAGTCGGCGCGGCGGCTGCAACGCTTCTTTGACGCTGCGGTGCACCTCATGAAGGTGATGGCCCGAGCGTGCGGCCACACGGAACTCCATCAGCTGTCCGTGGACGACCTCACGACCTGGAACCGCGACATGGCCCGACTCACCGGCGTCGCCTACGGAGGTGTCGAGCCAGTGTGAGTCGCGGGAACCCCCTGCTCCCCGGAACCTCGGCCTCCTGAGGGAGGCTTCGTTCAGACTCTCTCGGCAGCCCGGCGATAGAGCGCCACGTAGTCCTGGGCGGAACGCTCCCAGGAGAAGTTCTTCTTCATCCCGTTCCGCATCAGCTTCGCCCAGGTCGCCCGTTCGTCGTAGGTCGCGAGCGCCTGGTCCAGGGCCCAGACGAGGCCCGTGCCGTCGGGATGATCGAAGCGGAAACCGGTGCCGTGGCCACTGGCCGAATCCCAGGGCTCCACGGTGTCCGCGAGCCCTCCGGTCCTCCGCACGATGGGGACGGCGCCGTACTTCAGGGCGTACATCTGTGTGAGGCCACACGGCTCGGACCGCGACGGCATGAGAAAGATGTCGGACCCGGCCATGATCCGGTGAGCGAGGCCTTCGTCGTAGGCGAAGCGCACGGCGAAGCGGTCCGGCGCACGGCGAGCCAGCTCGGCGAGCCCGCCCTGGATGGCCTCCTCTCCGGTCCCCAGGATGACCATCCGGAGGGGGCGCTGCACCAGGTCCCACCACGCCCCGGCCACGATGTCGAAGCCCTTCTGCCGCACCAGGCGGGACGTGATCCCCACCACCGGCAGATCCGGCGACTCCGGGAGCCCGAAGAGGCGGAGGAGGTCGGACTTGCACTCGGCCTTGCCGGCGAGATCGTCGACCGAGTAGCGACGGACGATGAGCTCGTCCGTCGCCGGGTCCCACACGTCGTAGTCCACCCCGTTCAGGATACCGACCACGTCGCCCGCTCGTGACCGCACGGTCTCCTCGAAGCCGAAGCCGTGCTCGCTGCCCTGAATCTCCAGGGCGTAGGTGGGCGAGACCGTGCTCACCGCCTCGGCGAAGACGGTGCCGCCCTTCAGGTAGCTGATCGCTGGGCCGTACCCCAGGGCGAAGGGCTGAGCGAGGTGGGCGGGCAGGCCCAGGACACCGAGGATGTCCGGCTCGAACTGACCCTGGTAGGCCACGTTGTGAATGGTGGAGACGCTCGGGATCCGGTGCAGCGTCGGATCGTCCCAGTAGAAGGCCTTGAGGTAGACGGGCACGAGGCCGCTCTGCCAGTCGTGGTTGTGGAAGACGCTGGGACGCTCGCCGCGGCTGCGGAAATACTCGAGCGCGGCCCGAGCCAGGAAGGCGAAGCGCAGGCCGTCGTCGGCGGCGCCGTAGGGATGAGGGCGATCGTAGAAGGGAGTGTGCTCGACGAAGACGACATCGACGCCGGCGTCGGTCTGCATGCGGTAGAAGCCGGCGCTGCGGGGGGCAGCGTCCACGGAGACGGCGAGCTCTCCGACGAACTCTCCGGGGGGGAATGGGATCGAGCCGTACCGCGGCATCACGACCGTGACCCGGTGGCCCAACCTCACCAGTGCTTTTGGCAACGCCGCCGACACGTCGGCCAGGCCCCCGGTCTTCATGAAGGGAACCATCTCGGGAGTGACGTAGGCGATGTGGAGTGCGTCGGTCACGGTGGGATTGCTCCGGGAGGCACAGGCTAGCACGAGAGCAGGGTGCTACTCTGCGGCATATGCCTCGGCGGCTTGGGCAGCATTTTCTGAGACAGGCTTCGGTGGAGCGGTTGCTCGGGGTCGTGGATCCGGGGGGCGAGGACGTGTTTCTCGAGATCGGTCCGGGCACCGGGGCGCTCACGGTGCCGCTGGCGGAGCGGGCGGGGCGGGTCGTGGCGGTGGAGATCGACGCCCGGCTGGCGGACCGTCTCCGTGGGAGCGTGGGTGAAAACGTCGAGATCGTGCACGGGGATGCGCTCGAGATCGACCTGGGTGCGCTCGTGCCCGAGGGGAGCCGGCTGGTGGGCAACTTGCCCTACTACGTGTCGAGCCCCCTCTTGCGCCGGATTCTCGGTCTTCACGGGTCTCTCCGTGACGCTCACGTGATGCTCCAGGAGGAGGTGGGCCGGCGGGTGGCCTCTCCGCCCGGGTCGAAGAGCTACGGCATCCTGTCGGTGCTCTTTGGGCTCTGGGCCGAGGTGGACCTGCCGCTGCGGTTCCCGCCGGAAGCGTTTCGGCCCCCTCCCAAGGTCTCTTCGGCGCTCCTGCGGGCCCGGTTTCTGGCCAAGCCCCGGGCCGACGTCCCCGATCTCGAGGGTTTCGAGGCATTTCTCAAGCGGGCCTTTGCCCGGCGGCGTCGCACTCTTGAAAACAACCTGCAAGATAGCTATCCTAAGCTAAAGGATTACTTGAGGTTACTCAACCTTGAGGGGTCGCGTCGGCCGGAGACACTAGGTGTTGTGGAGTTCGCGGCACTGTGGCAGGTGCTGAAGGCGGGTTGAAGCAGGCTTGAGCTCTCAGAATCGCGGTTCCAACGGCACCAGCCCGTTGCGTCTCGTCCCGCTCGGCGGCCTCGGCGAGTTCGGGCTCAACGCGCTGATCGTCGAGTGGGAGGACCATATTCTCCTGCTGGACGCGGGGATGCTCTTTCCCTCGGCGGAGATGCCCGGCGTCGACTCGATCGTCCCCGACTTCGCCTACCTCGCGGAGCGCGCGTCGAAGCTCTCGGGGATTCTCCTCACCCACGGACACGAGGACCACATCGGGGCGCTCCCTCACGCGTTGCAGGCCGCAACCGCGCCCGTCTACGGGAGTCGGCTGACGCTCGGGTTCGTTCGCAAGCGCCTCGAAGACCGGGGAGTCTCGGCCGACCTGCGCACGCTGGTCCCGGGCAAGGCCGTGGAGATCGGACCGTTCCGCGTCCACCCGATCCGAGTCGCTCACAGCGTGGTCGACAGCCTCGCCCTCGCCATCGAGACCCCGGCGGGCGTCGTTCTCGCAAGCGGGGATTTCAAGATCGACGCCAACGCGCCTCCGGAGGAGCGGACCGATCTCGAGGCGATCTCGGCCTGGGGGGATCGCGGCGTCCTGGCGCTCCTCTCCGACAGCACCAACGTAGAAGTGCCCGGCATCACCGGCGGCGAGGACGACGTGATCCCCGCTTTCGAGGACATCGTCGCCCGCACTCCCGGGAGGGTGCTCGTCTCCTGCTTTGCCACCTCGATCCCCCGGATGCAGCGCGTGGCCGACGTCGCGCGTCGCGACTCACGCCCGGTGGCGTTCGTGGGACGTCGGATGGTGGGCAACGCCGGGATCGCCATGGACCTGGGTCTTCTCCGTGTGCCTGACGCGACCCAGCTCACCCCCGGCCAGATCCACGGCGACGCGGGCAGCCGCGCGCTCGTCTTCGTCTCGGGGAGCCAGGGCGAAGCGCTCTCGGCGCTCTCGCTGGTGAGCAGAGGCGAGCACCGCGACCTCACGGTGGGCCCTGGCGACACCGTCGTCCTCTCGGCCCGGGTCATCCCCGGGAACGGCCGGGTGGTGTCCCACCTGATCGGTAACCTCTTTCGGCGCGGCTGCGACGTGGTGCACCCCGGTCTCGAGAAGGTCCACGTCTCCGGGCACGGCAGTCAGGGCGACATCGTGGAGTTGCTCCGCCGGGCTCGCCCGCGCTACCTGGTGCCGGTGCATGGTGAGTACCGGATGCTGGCGCAGCACGCCCGGCTGGCCGCCGCCGCCGACTTCCCCGCCGACGACGTGCTGCTGGTCGAGGACGGGGACGTGCTGTCGCTCACCCCCGAGGGGGCTCTCAGGGGGAGCCGCGTGGCCGCCGGCCGCACCCTCCTCGACCGCAACGGGACCGGTGAGGTGGAAGACGTGGTGGTGCGCGACAGGCGACACCTGTCCACGCGGGGGGTCGTCGTGCCTATCGTGGTGGTGGATCGCCAGACCGGCCGGCTCGAATCCCCACCCGAGATCGTGACACGCGGAGTCGGCGAGGGCCCGGAGGCAGCCGAGATCTCGGACGAGGCCGGACGAATCCTCACCGACGCAATCGAGGGCAGGCCCGCAAACGAAAGGTTCGATCTGGAGATGACACGAGAGCGCGTGCGGAAAGAGCTCCGTCGGTTTCTCCGCAGGCGCACACAGCGTCGCCCGGTGATCATCCCCGTGGTGATGGAGATCTAGAGGAAAACATGGCAACGGCACAAACACGATCGCGCAGGGGAGCCGAGCTTCTAGGGCTCGTCGCCTTCGCCCTTTCTCTCATGCTCTTGATTGCTCTTGCCACGTTCAACCCTGGCGACCCCGCCCCCTTCTTCAAGGCCGGGGCCGAGGGTGCGTCGCGCAACTTCATCGGACCCTTCGGTGCGTTCCTCGCCGAGTTGCTGATCCGGCAGCTCTTCGGCGTGGCCGCGCTCCTTCTTCCCCTGGTCATGGGTCTTCTGGGGTGGAAGCTGTTCTGGTGCCGGCCGATCGAGGCGCCGTACACCAAGGCGGTCGGGATCGGCCTTCTCCTCTTCTCCCTCACCGGCCTGTTCGCCCTCAGCTTCGGCACCGTGATCTTCGAGGAGGAGCCCGTGCGGGCGGGAGGGGCGGTGGGCGAGCTCCTGGCCGAGATGCTGGTCGGCGACTTCAGCCGCACCGGTGCCTATATCGTGGCGGCCACGAGCCTCCTGGTGGCGCTGATCCTCGCCACGCAGTTCTCCTTCTCTGCCGTCCTGCGGGGCGCGGGCGACCGGGTCTTCACTCGTGTGCATGCGGCACAGACGGCCTGGGCGCACTACCGCGAGACGCGGCGCAAGGAGCGGCTGCGCCGCGAGGTCATCCGCAAGCACACACAGCAGCGCGAGCCCACCGCCGAACCCATGAAGGAGCGGGGTGTCCCGCGAATCCGGAGGGTGAAGGCCGCCGATGCGGCAGCTGGGGAGACGGCTCCCGATGACGGTGTCACCGACGACGCACTCCTGGATCTCCCCCTGAACGCCCCACCCAAGGCGACCCTCAAGCGCCCGGGCGCCCCGGCCCAGCGGGCGCTGCCCTTCGATCTCGAGCAGACCGACGAGCCCGCCAGCGTCAACGGGGACGACGTCGAGCCCGGGTCGCGCCGAAAGCGGCGGCGAAAGGGCCGTGGCGCCGAGGCCGAGCCCGAGGTCCGGGGTGATCACGTTCTCCCCCCGGTCACGATCCTCGACCAGGCCAGGCCCTCCGACCCCCTGGACAACGACCGGCTCTTCGAGCGAGGGCGGATCCTGCAGGCCAAGTGCGGCGAGTTCGGCGTGCTCGGAACGGTGAAGGAGATCCACCCCGGACCCGTGGTCACCACGTACGAGTTCAAGCCCGACGCAGGGGTCAAGTACTCCAAGATCGTCGGACTCGGAGACGACCTGGCCCTGGCCCTCGAGGCCGAGTCCATCCGGATCGATCGGGTGAGTGGCAAGGGGAACGTGGGGATCGAGATCCCCAACGAGAAACGCGACACCATCTTTCTTCGCGAGCTGCTGGAGTCGGAGGTCTGCAAGAAGGCGTCGGGCCATCTCCCGCTGATCCTGGGCAAGGCGGTCAACGGTGACGCCATGGTGACCGATCTGGCGATCATGCCCCACCTGCTCATCGCCGGCGCAACGGGCACCGGCAAGAGCGTGGGCCTCAACTGCATGATCGCAAGCATCCTGTTCCGATCGACCCCGGACGAGGTCCGGATGATCCTCATCGATCCCAAGCGGCTCGAGCTCGGAGTCTACGAGGACATCCCCCACCTCCTGACACCGGTGGTGACGGACGCGAAGGTCGCCGCGAACGTCCTCAAGTGGGCGGTCGCCGAGATGGAGCGTCGGATCCGCATGCTGGCCTCGGAGGGAGTTCGCAACATCGAGCAGTTCAACAACATCCTGCGGTCCGAGACGGAGGCCAGGGTCGACGAGCAGACCTCTGAAGAGCTGAAGCCCCTCCACTACATCGTCGTCGTCATCGACGAGCTCGCAGACCTGATGATTGTCTCCGCCCACGAAGTGGAGGAATCCATCACCCGCCTCGCGCAGATGGCTCGCGCGGTCGGCATCCACCTCATCCTCGCCACACAGCGCCCCTCGGTCGATGTCATCACCGGGCTGATCAAGGCCAACTTTCCGTCCCGCATCTCGTACCGCGTGGCCGCTCGTGTGGACAGTCGCACGATCCTCGATTCGATCGGTGCGGAGCAGCTCCTCGGGCGCGGCGACATGCTCTTCCTGGCCCCGGGCAGCGCCCGCCTCACCCGGATTCACGGCGCCTACGTCACGGAGCACGAGATCGCGCGCCTCACATCCTTCCTGCGCAAGACGGGCGAACCCACCTACGACGACAAAGTGGGCAAGCCCGAGAAGTCCGCGGAAGCCATGGAGATCTCGGATCGCGACGAGCTTTTCGACGAGGCCGTCCGCCTGGTGGTGCAGAACGGGCAGGCCTCGACCAGCATGCTGCAGCGCCGCTTCCGCGTCGGCTTCTCCCGCGCGGGACGCCTGGTGGACATGATGGAGCGCGACGGGATCATCGGTCCGGCCGACGGATCGAAGCCCCGGGAGATCCTCGTGGCCAAGGACTACTACGAAACGGTGGATAGCTGGCAGAAGTGAGAGCGAGACCGAGCGCGCGACGCCCCGTGGGAACGGCCTTTCTGGCCGCCTGCCTCCTGCTGCCCCTGTGCGGCCTGGTCGCTCCGCGCCCGGTGGCCGCCAAGTCTTCGAGCTCCGTCAAGAGGCTGTACGAGCAGGCCCGAACGGCCGAGGGCAAGCTCCGAAAGTCCTCCCGGCTCCAGGCGAGCCGCGGGGAGTGGGAGAGGGTCGTTCTCGCCTACCGCAAGGTCGTGGCCCGCTACCCCCGCAGCGGCTACTGCGACAACGCGCTCCTGGCAGTGGGAAAGCTGTACGGAGAGATGGCCCGACGATTCGGCTCGGATCAGTATCGCTCCGACGCCGTCTCGGCCTACAGGATGCTGGTCTCCCAGTACCCCTCGAGCAGCCTCGGGGACGAGGCCCTCTGGGCGGTCGTGGAGCTCGAGAAGAAGGGCGGCGACCGCGGCAGGCTCGTGAAGGCGGGCAAGGTCTACCTGGCGACTTTTCCGAGAGGGAAGCGGGCCTCGAAGGTCAAGCAGCTCATGCAACAGAAGGCGCCGTCGACCAGGGTGCCCTCACCGCCTCCGCCAGGGCTGGCCCGGGTCTTCGACCTGCGTTTCTGGACGGGAAAGACGTCCACCCGGGTCGTGCTCGACCTCGAGAGCAAGGTCAAGCTCAAGTACGACCGGGTGGGCAACCCGGAGCGCCTCTGGATCGATCTGATCGGCACACGGCTTCACCCGAACCTCGAGAAGCGGGTGTTCCCGGTGGGCGACGGGCTCCTGGAGCAGGTCCGCATCGCCCAGAACCGGCCCGACGCGGTCCGCGTCGTACTGGACTTCAAGGGAACCTGGGACCACAACTTCTTCTATCTGGACACCCCGCCTCGGCTCGTGATCGACATCAAGGGCAGGGGCGTCCCCCCTGGAAAGCGCGCCGACGCGGGGGCGTCGAAGCCGCCCGTCAACAGCTCGGCGGCTTCCCGGGCCCCCTCGTCGTCGTCGTCGTCGTCGTCAACGGCAGCGAAACCCGCACCCCAGGCCCCGAAGGAGGCGCCCCAGCCGCCCGCGGCGAATCGGGGAGGCTCGTACAGCCTCGCCCGCCAACTCGGGCTCGGGGCTCGGCGGATCGTCATCGATCCGGGACACGGCGGCCACGACCCCGGCACCATCGGACGCAAGGGCCTTCAGGAGAAGGATCTCGTCCTCGACGTCTCCATTCGACTGGCCAAGATGGTTCGGAAGGAGCTGGGAGCCGAGGTCGTCATGACCCGCTCGACCAACGTCTTCGTGCCCCTCGAGGAGCGCACCGCCATCGCCAACACGAAGCGGGCGGACCTCTTCCTGTCGATCCACGCCAACGGGGTCAGGTACCCCAAGGCCCGCGGCATCGAAACCTACTTCCTCAGCTTCGCCCGCAGCAGCCACGCCGAGGCGGTCGCCGCCCGTGAGAACTCCATCTCCAAAGGCACGCTCAAGGACCTTCAGGGCCTCGTCAGGAAGATCACCCTCAGCAGCAAGATCGACGAGAGCCGCGACTTCGCCAGCTCCGTCCAGGAGGCCATGGTGAAGGGGGTCAAGCGCAACCACAGCGTTCGGGACCGGGGCGTCCACACGGCCCCCTTCTACGTCCTGATCGGAGCCGACATGCCCGCGGTGCTGGCCGAGATCGCCTTCGTCTCCAACCCGGCCGCCGAGAAACGGCTCAAGACCGCGGCGTACCGCGACCTGCTCGCCCGCAGCCTTCTCGGCGGGGTCAAGTCGTACCTCGAGGCCCTGAACCGCACCCAGACACGGCAATTGACCCAGGTGCGCCAGCCTTCTAAAGTGGCCAGTGGGAGCAAAGCCCGCTGAGCATGCCTCTTCTACAAGAAGTCCAAGAGCCCGTCATCACCTGGATCAAGGTGGAAAAGCCCGTTTTCGACCTCGTGGGGGTCGTCCTCGGCTCCTTCCGGCTGACCGGGTTCCTGCTCCTGGCCGCCCTCTTCCTCGGCGTCTTCGTCGGCGCCGCCCTGGTGCTGGCCCAACGCCGCAGGACCCCGCGCCCTCCCCTCGACGACATCTCCCTCCACCTCGACATCCACGCCTAGCGGGCCACCCCCCCCGACTCGTTCTCTCCTCGCTCTTCCGCTACCCTCGATCAGGATGGACTCAGGAGCACCAGACTACTCGATCGTCGTCCCGGCCTATGACGAGGAGCGGCTGCTGCCCGAGACGCTGGCGCGGCTGCGCCAGGCCATGGGCGCCACCCCTCTGGTTGGTGAGATCGTCGTCTGCGACAACAACTCCACCGACCGCACTCCTGCTATCGCGGCCGAGGCCGGTGCCCGGGTCGTCTTCGAGTCGGTGAATCAGATCGCCCGTGCCCGGAACACGGGAGCCCGAGCGGCACGCGGTCGCTACCTCGTCTTCGTCGATGCCGATACGGTGGTCCCACCGAGGCTCCTCGAACGGGCTCTTCGGGCGCTGGCCGCCGGCCGCACCTGCGGCGGCGGGGCGGAGGTGGTCATGGAGGGGGTCTCCGGCCTCGCCGCTCGCCTGGTCGGCTTGTGGAACGCTTTCTCCCGCTGGCGCCGCCTCGCCGCAGGCTCGTTCGTGTTCGTCCTTCGAGAGGCCTTCGAGGCTGTCGGGGGTTTCTCGGAGAGCGTCTACGCATCGGAGGAGATCTGGCTGTCTCGCGCCGTGAAGAGATGGGGGCGTCGCCGGGGCCTCACGTTCGAGATTCTCCAGGGCGACCCGGTGGTCACGAGCGGACGCAAGGCCCATTGGTATCCGGCGCCGGTCCTGATCGGTGTCGCGCTCTTCATCACCCTGATGCCGCTCGCTCTGCGCTCGCGCCGCTTCTGTTGGCTCTGGTACCGGCGGCCACGAGAGACACTGTGACCCGGATCACGCCCTCGGACGAGAGGCGGTCTGCCGCTCGCCCGCCTGTTACACTTCGGGTCGATCTTTTTCCGATTCGAAGCGCCCTGTAAACGCGGCCCTGCCGCGAGGAGGAACGCGAATGACCGAGATCGTGAGCTGGCGAACAATGGCCCCGCTCCTGACGGCGGCCCTGTTGATGGCCGTCCCGGCCCAGGCCAAGGTCAACAAGGAGATGGGCAACATCCTCTCCACGGACTGGAGCAAGATGGAGATCGAGCTCAAGAACCCGCGGGGGCGGACGAAGACCTGGAAGGTGGCCCGAGACTGCACGGTGAAGTTCACCGACAGGAAGAGCGACTTCCCCAACCCCAAGCTGAGCGACCTCCGGGAGCCGATGTACATCTGGTTCTTCTTCCAGGACGGCACCATCGAGATCGAAAGCATCGAGGTCCGGGAAGTCGGCTTCGACCCCTCCAAGGGCGGACCCGGGGCCGAGCAGAAGGGCGTCATCACCAATCTCGACGCCAGCGTCGGCCATGTCGAGGTGGACCTGGGTGCCGGCAAGCAGACGTTCAAGGTGGAGCCCAAACAGCAGCTGCTGGCGTTCAAGCGAGGCCAGCGCGTCATCCTCCTCATCGACAAGAAGAGCAACGGCGAGGAGATCGTCACCAAGATCACCCCAGAGCGCTAACAGCCTGACAGTCACTCCGATTGAGCGCGCGGCACTGCCGAGGCGCTCCGGAAGAGACAGGAGTCCTGGATGCTGGGACCGGAGGTGACGAAGGGCCTGGCCGCGGCGGTGGCGATCACGCTGCTGCTGGTGGTGTTCCTCGTCGCTGTCGAGGTGCTCTCTCGTCGCGCGGCCGCCGCTCTCGAGGGCCGTCGACGCGCCGGCAAGGCAGGCGTCGCGGTCCAGAGGCTGGAGCTCGCCTCCGGCGATCGCGTCGCCGCCGTGCTGTCGGTCGCGACACGCTGGACCAGAAATGCCGCCGCGCTGGTCGCTGTCTACCTCTACATCCCGCTGGTACTCAGCGTCTTCCCCTTCACCGAGTCGCTGGCCGGGCCTCTCATCGGGTACTTCCTATACCCCCTTCAGACGATCTGGACGGCATTCGTTGGCTACCTGCCCAGTGCCATCCACATCCTCGTCGTCGTGGTCGTGACGCGCTACGCGCTCAAGTTGCTCCACCTCATCTTCAAGGCGGTCGAGACGGGTCGAGTGGTGGTGAACGGTTTTCATCCCGAATGGGCCGAGCCGACTTATAAGCTCGTGCGCATCCTGGCGCTCGTGATCGCCCTGGTCGACGTGGTCCCCCACCTTCCAGGCGCCAGCACCGGCTTCTTCCAGGGCGTCTCACTCCTGGTCGGTGCGATGGTGACCCTCGGGTCGTCCTCGGCCGTCTCCAACCTGGTCTCGGGAGCGGTACTGATCTATACCCGCGCGTTCCAGACGGGGGACTACGTCGAGATCGGCGAGGCCCACGGCGAAGTCGTCGAGCGCTCGCTTCTGAAGACACAGCTGCGCACCCCCCTCAACGAGATCGTGACCATCCCCAACAGCCGTGTCCTGGGAGCCAACATCGTCAACTACAGCACCGACGCGCAGGAGCGGGGCCTGGTCCTGACCACGACGGTCGGGATCGGCTACGACGTCGAGTGGCGCACGGTCCACGAGCTGCTCGAGCGGGCGGCGAGCCGGACCGAGCACGTCCTCACGGAGCCGCCGCCCTACGTGATCCAGAAGGGCCTCGACGACTTCGCGGTCGCCTACGAGCTTCGCACTTCGACGCGACGCGCCGACCTGATGCCGGCGATCCGCTCGGAGCTCCGGCAGAACGTCCTCGACTCGTTCAGCGAGGCCGGCGTCGAGATCCTGTCGCCCCGTTACACGGCCGTCCGCGACGGAAACCCCGCGACAATCGCCCGACGCCCCGTCGACGACGACCGGAGCGGCGCGTGACGCAGGCCACGGTCGTCAATGGAAGTTCCGGGACGGGGCCTTCGGGAGCTCGGGCAGGATCGACCGGACCGCAAAGGCCCGGACCGACAACCCGTCGGAAGCCTGGAGTACCCCGTCCACCTCGAGGACGGGGGCGCCGACGAGAACGCTGCGCTCCTGGTGAAAGAGGTCGGGGCGTACGATGATGTTGACGAGGCCGGTCTCGTCCTCGAGGGTCAGGAACATGAAGCCCTTTGCGGTGCCCGGCCGCTGGCGGCAGATCACCGACCCGGCCACGCGCACTCTCTCCCCATCCTGGAGGTGCGGCAGCTGGCCGGCTCGCTCCACGCCCCGGGTCCGAAGCTCCTCGCGGCACAGCGACACGAGATGAGGCCCCGCGGTGAGACCCGTTCCCAGGAGGTCGCTGGACAGCCGCGCCGCCAGGCTCATCTCGGGCACCGGTGAGGGCTCCTCCTCGGGCTCGACGTCCCGGAGGAGCGGTCCCCGGGGGCGGCCGGCCTTCTCCACCTGCCACAGCGCGCTCCGCCGCGTGAGGCCGAAGGCGTTGAGCGCGCCCACCTCCGCCAGCCGTCGCTGCTCGTCCCGCCGGAGCGCCGTTCGATCCACGAAGTCCTGCAATGACGCGTAGGGGGCCCGAGCCCGCTCTGTGACGACCCGCTCCGCGGCCTCGCCCCGCAGCCCGCGCACGTACCCGAGGCCCAGCCTCACCTTCCCGTCCTCCAGGGTGCACGCCGCCTGGCTCCGTGTGGCGTCCACGGGCCGGAAGCGCACCCCGTGGCGCTGGGCGTCCTTGACCAGCGTGGACGGGTGGTAGAAGCCCATCGGCTGGTTGTTCAGGAGCGCGCAGGTGAACGCCGCCGGGTGGTGGGTCTTGAGCCATGCGCTCGCGTAGGCGATGAGAGCGAAGCTCGCCGCGTGTGACTCGGGAAAGCCGTAGAGGGCGAAGGAGATGATGGACCGGACGACGTCGTCGGCCGTCTTCCCCGTGATCCCCCGCTCCCGCATGCCCGCTCGGAGACGCTTCTCGATGGGCTTCATCCGCTGCTCCGAGCGCTTGAAGCCCATCGCCCGGCGCCGCTCCTCGGCCTCGCCGCCGGTGAAGCCGCCCACGGCCATCGCCATCCTCAG
>CAXMOH010000298.1:0-5493 GCA_964194855.1 uncultured Hyphomicrobium sp. | reverse complement strand
CCGCTCGCGGTCGCGCTCGTTGTGGAGGAAGTTCCGGACGGAGACGAGGAGGAACGACCGGAAACGACCGTGCTCCGGACGCACCTCCTTCACCCAGTCCTTCTCGAGGAATCGGGTGAAGTAGGCCTGCGTCTGGTCCTCGGCGTCTGCGGCGTCGTACCCGTACCGCCGCACCATGGCGTAGACCGGGTACCAGTACGCCGAGCAGAGGGTCCCGAGCGCCTCCCGAGCCACGGAAGAGCGATCCCCCCCGGCCTTCAGTACGACGCTCCAGTTGGTCGTGTCGAAACCAGCCATCGCGACCTCCGTCCTGATGCCGCTCTCGAGAGACTCCTGAGACGAGGAAGGGTGCGTCGGCTTCCGGATTGTCGGAGGTGGGGTGCGCGCAGTCAAGGACCGCCGAGCAAGCCCACCCAGGTGGCCTGCTTGGACAGTTTGGTCGTTGACTTTGCGCGGCTTCCGCCCCTATCGTCAGCGTGCGATCCTGCAGGCGACGGCCATGGCGGGCCTGAGCTGGCTGGAACGCCGTCGGAGGCTTCGCCCGGCGTCTCAGGGGGATTGAGCATGACCGACGCCCAGGAAGACGACGAAGCTCGGAGCACCAGCATACGGGTGACCTCGACTGGGGGTCCTGCGGGCGTGTGGAAGCTGTGGCGAAGACTGTTCGGCGGCCGTCCCCCACCCGACCCGCCGGGGACGATCCCGGAGCGCATCGGTCGCTACCGTGTGATCGAGCTCCTCGGGGAAGGCGGGATGGGGCGCGTCTTCGTCGCCGAGGACGAGACCCTGCGCCGGCGGGTGGCGGTAAAGGTGCTCAAGGAGTGGAGCGACTCCTCGCAGGCCCGGTTCCTGCGGGAGGCACGGGCGGCCGCCCGCATCAGCCATCCGAACGTGTGCCCCATCTTCGAGGTGGGCATGGACAGGGGACGGCCGTTCCTCGCGACCGAGCTGCTCGCCGGCGAGACGCTGGCGAAGCGCCTCCAGCGCGGCCCGATGTCGGTCGACGAGGCGCTCGCGCTGGCCCGAGATACGTTGGCCGCCCTTACAGCCCTCCACGAGGCCGGGATCGTCCATCGCGACGTCAAGCCCTCCAACGTCTTCCTGACGAGCCACGGCGCGAAGCTCCTGGACTTCGGTCTCGCTCGCGACCTGCCCCGCGACGTGTCCGAGGCCCTGGCCAGCGGCAGCGACCTCACGCCGTCGGGGCTCCTCATCGGGACGCCGGGGTATATGGCGCCGGAGCAGATCCTGGGTCGCCCGGTGGACGAGCGCGCAGATCTGTTCGCCGTTGGCGTGATCATCTACGAGGCCCTCGCAGGCCGGCGTCCCTTCGCGGGCAACAGTGCCGTCCAGGTGCTTTCGGCCGTCCTCCACGAAGAGCCCGCTTCGTTCAGTGGCGCACCTCTCGAGGCGTTCGAAGCACCGCTACGCCGGGCCCTCTCCAAGCCGCCCGACCAGCGCTTCGCGTCGGCGCGGGACATGGCGGACGCGCTCCGCGCGGCGGGTCGAACCGTGGAGAGCCGGGCGAGGACGGCAACTCCTCAGACACGCGAGCCTTTCGTCGGCCGCGAAGCCGAGCTGGCCTGGCTGGAGGAGAGGCTGGCCGCCGCCATGGCCGGCGAGGGAAGCGTCGCTCTCGTGACCGGTGAGCGGGGAGTCGGCAAGAGTGCGCTGGTCGGCGAGTTTCTGCGACGCGTCGTGGCGGCCCCGGAAGCGGTGACCGTGGCCGTCGGTCGCTGCGTCGAGACCCAGGGACCGGGAGAGGCCTTCCTCCCCTTTCTCGACGCGCTGGGACGCCTTTTCGCCGGCGAGGGGCGCGAGCGGACGATCGACCTGTTACGGACGAACGCCCCGACAATCTGCGTGCAGTTCCGGGCGGGTCTGCTCCCGGACCCGGATGGGTCCCTTCACCGTCAGGCTGTGGGCGCCACCCGGGAGCGCCTCGTCCGGGAAGCCGGAGACTTCATCGAGGCCTCCTCTCGCGAGTTCCCTGCCATTCTCTATCTGGAGGACCTGCAATGGGCCGACACGGCGACCGTGGACATGCTGCACCACGTCGCCTGTCGCACTGGCCGTCAGCGGCTGCTGATCCTTGGGACCTACCGGCAGGCGGACGTCGACGCCGCCAACGCCCCTTTGAAGCGGTGCACCGTCGATCTCCTGGCGCGGGGAGTGGCCCGCGAGCTCGCGCTGGGATCGCTCTCGACCGAGGACATCCAGAGGTATCTGGACGCACGCTTTGCCCCCAACCGCTTCGCAGTTTCTCTCGCCGGCGTACTGCACGTGAGGACCGAAGGGTTGGCGCTCTTCGCGCGAAGCCTGGTCGATCTTCTACAGGAGCGTGGAGACATCGTCCGAGAAGACGGGACCTGGGACCTCGTTCAGCCGGCCGAGAAGCTGGACCTGGCGCCGACCAAAGGCCTTCGGGACCTCGTGCGGCAGCACGTCCAGGCCCTTCCCGAGCCGAGCCGCGAGCTTCTCCAGCACGCGGCCGTGGCCGGTCGCGAGTTTCTGGGCCCGGTGGTGGCCCACACGATCGGGGGTGACGAGGCCGAAGTGGAGGAGCGCCTGCACCGTCTCAGCGAGGTCCGCCGGATCATCCTGGAGCGCGGCGAGGATGACCTGCCCGACGGCACGGTGGCGACGCGTTATCGGTTCTCCCACGGCCTCTACCAGGAAGTGCTTTACCAGGACCTGGTGTCGTCCCGTCGGGCCCGGCTTCACGCCCAGGTGGCGGAGCGGTTGCGGCACCATTGGGGTGCAGATGCCCCGCGTCTCGCCGCAGAGATCGCCGAGCACTGCGAGCTCGGCCGTGACTACGGGCAGGCCGTCACCTTCCGGCTCCACGCCGGCGACAACGTGGCCAGGCGCTACGCGTACGACGAAGCGGCCGAGCACTACGAGTGGGCGTCCCGCCTCATTGACAAGCTCGCCCCGGACGAGCGTGCCGGGCAGATGCTCGCTCTTCATCAGAAGCGCGGTGTGCTGCGCCACTCGCAGGGCCGCTTCGACGACGCCGTCCGTGACTTCGAGGCACTGCTCGAAGGCGCCCGCAAGACCGGCTCGGCAGAGTCCGAGAGGGCAGCGCTCGCCGGCCTGTGCGATGCCCTGTTCTTCGCGCGACGCGTCGACGAGATGGCGGTGCGGGCGCAGGAGCTGCTCGACGCATCCGCGCGGACCGGGCGGCCGGGCGACGCTACCGAGGCCCGCAGCCGCCTCGGCCAGGCCCTCGTTTGCGTGGGGAACTTCCCCCAGGCCATCACGCTGCTCGACGAGGTCAGCGAGGTCGCCCGCAGAGAGGGCCCGCCTGTGGCGCTCGAGATCGCCCTCGTCTCCCGGGGGCTGGTCCACTACTGGCAGACCGAGTTCGAACCGGCCGAAGCGGCGATGGACGAGGCCGCGGCGATGGCCGCCGATCGTGGCGACGCCTTCAATGCCCTCGCCATCCGCATGTTCCTGGGGCTGTCCCGGGTCAAGCTGGGCCGGATCTCGGACGGCCTTCGAGTCTTTCTGGAGACCCTCTCGCTGGCTCGACGCAACGGTGATCGCTTCTGGCTGCCCCGTCTCGTGAGCCACGTGGGCTGGGCGCACCGTGAGGTGCTCGCGCCGGAGCGCGCCCGGGAGTTCGACAACGAGGCCTTGCGAATCACCCGGGAGAACCCGCTGCCGCACGCGCCCGAGACGGAATCGCTGCTGGACGTGGCGATCGACGAGGTGCGCCTCGGCAACACAGAGAGGGCCTCGGTTCTGCTGGCCGAGTTGGAGGTGAAGATCGCGGGAGGCCAGTGGTTTCGGTGGATGGACGAGCTGCGGCTCGAGACCGCTTCAGCAGAAAACTGGACGGCGTCGGGCGATTTCGACCGCGCGGTGACGCACGCCGATCGACTGCTGGTGCTGGCCCGTCGCCTGGGCGCACGCGAGTACCGCTGCACCGCTGAGCGCATTCGGGCGGAGGCCGCCTTGTCGCGGGGCACGGGCCTCGAGGCGGCCACGCGCGGGCTCGCCGGGGCGCTCGAGGAGCTCGAGGGGCTCGCCGCACCCCTCGAGGTGTGGACGGCTGCACGTGTCCTGGGGCGGCTTCACCGACAGCTCGACGACGAGGCGGGAGCAAGCGCCGCCTTCTCCCAGTCGGCGCGGGCAGTGCGGACGATCGCCGCCGGGGTCACCGAAGCGGCGCTCCGGGAGGGCTTCCTCGGCGCGGCGCCAGTGCGCGAGGTGCTCGAGGCCGCGCCCGAGACGTAGGAAGGCCCCCGCGTCGTGCCGGACCGCGGGGGCCTCCCGTTCGTCTGTGGACGGCTCGCCGAGGGCGGTGAACCCTGCTACCGCAGCTCGATGAAGCCCCGGGGCGGCACCTTCAACCGCCACTGCGGCTTCGACCGTGACGCCGAGGACGCCGCCGTGGCGTCCGGGGTGAGGACGACCTGGTACGAGAGGGTCTCGTCGCCGGGCCCGATGTTCACGATGAAGAGTGTGTAGGTGCCGGCAGAGGCCGCCCCTTCGATTCGTTCGGGCTTGGCGGTGGTGCTGGCCGAAGCGGCGACCATCTCGCACTTGCCGCTCACGAACTGATCGAACGAGCAGTCGCCGGTGAAAAGCCCGACGTCGATGTCGTTCTCGTCGAAGGTCCAGTCCACCGTCGCCTCGAGCGTCCCTGCCCGGGTCGTCGTGATGATGACCCGGCCCGTGAACCCGGCCTCCAGCGCGAGCCCGACACCCTGCGACACGACCGCAGGCGGGGGGGGAGGCGGCGGGGGTGTGGGTGGCGCCGTGGGCGGCACCGAGCCGCCGCCATCACCACCGCAGGCAACGAGCGACAGGACGAGGGCACAGCTCACGAGGTACGGAAGGGTCCGTCTCAACTCAAACATGGTCCTTCTCCTTTCGTGAGCGCTCTCAGAAACCGCAGCGCTCTTTGCGGACGTAGCGATTCACCGATCCGGCCCGCAGCTTCTCGAACAGCGACTGGGCGGGATGGGCGAGCAGCACCTGGACGGCAGTCAGCGACGCCGCCTGGCGGCGATCGGTGAGCCCGGTGCGGTGCATCTCCGACACCGTGGCCATGTGGGGCTCGCCAACCGGCTGCCCGGTTCGGCCGTCGATCGGCGTGACCTGGAGGACACCGGACGCCAGAAAGCGAGACCTGTACTTGCCGGACGGGTTCGTCCGGACGCGGTGCACCATGTGGATGGAGCCCTCGACCTTGAGGAGGTCCCAGGGCGCGGTCGCGCAGAACGGCTTCGGAATGATCTGGTTGAACGGATGGTCGAACTCCACGACCACGTCGGACGAGACCCGCTCGAGCACGCCGCCGAGGGTCAGCACGGTCGCCGCGCCGTCGTTCGGAATATCGATGTCACTCGACTGATCGTCCAGCGGCAGCCCCAGGGCACCGCGCAGGGCGACGGGAACGCCGTTGAAGATCTGCCACCGGATGGTGCGGTACGTCGGCGACGGTGTGATGGACGGGGCAGCTCCCGGGTTCGCCACGAGCAG
>CAXMOH010000297.1:0-5547 GCA_964194855.1 uncultured Hyphomicrobium sp. | reverse complement strand
GTGGTCAACTTCTTCACCGAGACCGTGAGGGTCGGGCGCACGTCGATCACGGTTCACGTGTCGGTCGAGGCGGAGCGGTGGGGCGCCGGGCGGGGAGAGCGCGTGAAGGTCACGGAGGCGGACGTGGTGCTCGTCTCGGTGGACGAGTCCGGTCGGCCGATCCCCATCCGTGAGGAGACGGGCACGCTGGTGTAGCGCTGGTGCCAGGAGTCCCGATGGAAGCCAAGGCGAACGACGCCCGTCGACAGGTCAAGGTCGTGTGCCCTCACGACTGCCCCGACACGTGCGTGATGAGCGTCGAAGTCGAAGGCGAGCGGGCCGTGGCCCTCGGGGGGGACGCGGGCCACCGATTCACAGACGGCTTTCTCTGCGCCAAGCTCTACGACGTGCTGGTCGAGGTCGAGCCGGCGGCGTGACGGTAGGCTGGTCGGCATGAGGAAGAAAACGACCCGCGCCCGCTCGACCGGCCGCCTCCTCTTCTCGGCCTCGGAGACGGACGCCGACATGCTCTATCCCACCGGGTTCTTCGCGCCGGATCCGTTCTTGTTCGTCCAGAAGGGCCGGCGCAAGATCCTCGTCATGAGCGATCTCGAGATGGGCCGGGCAAAGAAACAGGCCAGCGTCGACAAGGTGATGTCGTGGACGAAGATCGCCGCGCCGCTGGAGAAGAACGGCAAAACGCCCTCCACCGCCGACGTCATTGCCCGGACGCTGGAGATCCTCGGCCTGAAGCGCGTGGACGTGCCGTCCAGCTTTCCCCTGGGCCTGGCCATGGAGCTCGACGAGCGCGGGATCCGCCTCGACCTCGTGCAGGACCCGTTCTGGCCCGACCGGGAGATCAAGCGCCCGGACGAGGTCCGAGCCCTCGAGGCGTCGCTGCGGGCCGCGGAGGCCGGGCTCGAGGCCGGCATTGCCGCACTCAAGTCCTGCCGGATCTCGGGCGGCTGGCTCAAGCGGGACGGCCGGCGGTTCACCGCCGAGGATCTGCGCTCCGCCATCAACGGCCGGGTGATGGCGGAAGGGTGTGTCCCCGCCCACACGATCTGCGCCCCGGGAGACCAGTCCGTGGACCCCCACGAGGAAGGGCACGGTCCGATTCGAGCCCACGAGCCCGTCATCATGGACATCTTTCCCCGTTCCGAGAAGACCGGCTATTTCGGCGACCTGACCCGGACCGTGGTGCGGGGAAAGGCGAGCTTCGCGCTGCACGAGCTGTACGCCGTCGTCCACGAGGGAGTTCGCCACGGGCACAAGCGCGTGCGCGAAGGCGTCCAGGCGATGGACGTCCACCAGGAGATCCAGGCGCTCTTCGCCCGCCAGGGCTACAAGACCGGAATCCAGCAGGGGCGCATGCAGGGCTTCTTCCACGGCACCGGCCACGGCGTCGGGCTGCAGATCCACGAGGCCCCCTCGGTGGGCAGGCGGCCCTGGGTTCTGCGGGCCGGGCACGTGCTCACCATCGAGCCCGGGCTCTACTACCTCGGCCTCGGCGGCGTGCGCATCGAGGACATGGCGCTCGTCCGGAAGAGGGACTCCCGCTGCCTGACTCGGGTGCCCAAGCAGCTCGAGATCTGATCCCCCCGGGACGGGGGCTATAATCCAGGGCCTCCGGAACACCCATGCAGATCGAACCAGGGACCCGCCTCGGACCGTACGAGATCCTCTCCCAGCTCGGCCAGGGAGGGATGGGCGTCGTCTACAAGGCCCGGGACTCCCGGCTGGACCGGGAGGTGGCGGTGAAGGTGCTGCCGCGGAACCTTGCCGAGGATTCGGACGCCCTCGCTCGGTTCGAGCGCGAGGCCAAGGCGGTCGCCAAGCTCTCTCACCCGAACATCCTGGCCATCCACGATTTCGGTCAGGAGCAGGGATCCGTCTATGCGGCGATGGAGCTGCTGAAGGGCGAGACGCTCCGGGACAGGCTCAAGGAGGGTGCGCTGCCGGTGCGGAAGGCCACGGAGTTCGCCCTCCAGATCGCCCACGGCCTGGCCGCCGCTCACGACGAGGGCATCACCCACCGGGACCTGAAGCCCGAGAACATCTTCCTGCCCGAGAGCGGCTCGGGCACGCTCAAGATCCTCGATTTCGGTCTTGCCCACAGAGAACCCGTGGCCGCCGACGGGAAGGACATGGCCACCGTGTCCCTGTCGACCGAGCCGGGCCGGGTCATGGGCACCGTGGGCTACATGGCGCCGGAGCAGGTGAAGGGCCAGCCGGTCGACCCACGCACCGACATCTTTGCCTTCGGGGCGGTGCTGTACGAGATGCTCACGGGCAAGCGCGCCTTCCAGGCCGACAGCCCGGTGGAGACGCTGAACGCCATCCTCAAGGAGGACCCGCCCAGCATCTTCGACTCCACCCGCAACGTGTCGCCTGGCCTCGAGCGCATCGTGCAGCGGTGCCTCGAGAAGCGGCCAGAGGACCGACCCCGCACGGCCCACGACCTGGCCATCACGCTCGATGCGATCTCCACCGGTTCGACCCGCACCTGGGACACCTCCGGCATCGCCGCAGACGCCACGAGGGCGGCCCGTCGGAGGATGCTCCTCGAGCGTGCGGGCCTCGTGGCTCTTGGGGCCGGGCTGATGCTCGGCGCGGTGGCTCTTTACGGCGTCTTGAATCCCCCCGAGGCGCCCACCGTGCCGGTCTACCGGTGGATGAGCTTCTCCGGGCGGGACTCGTCACCGGCCATCTCACCGGACGGGCGGACCGTGGCGTTCTCCTCCAACCGAGACGGGCAGCCGCGTATCTGGCTGAAGCAGGTCACCGGGGAGGCCGAGGCGCCCCTCACCATGGGCCCCGACGACCTCCCGCGCTTCTCGCCCGACGGCACACAGATCCTCTTCGTCCGGCCCGACGGCGAGCGCACGTCGCTCTTCAGGGCTGCGGTCCTGGGCGGCGAGGCTCGCCGCCTCATCGAGAACGCCACCGAAGGCGATTGGTCCCCGGACGGGTCGCGCGTGGCGTTCCTGAGGATCGCGAGCCGGGACGGGAAGACCGTCACGTCCATCGGGATCGCCTCCGCTGATGGCACCGGGGTCCGCGAGGTGGCGAGCGAGCCCGGGAAGCTCCGAGGACCGCGGTGGTCGCCCGACGGAAAGCGCCTGGTCGCCGTCTTTGGATCGGGGTCGCTCGCCGCGGCCGCTCATCAGTGCGCCGTCATCGTGGACGTGGAGAGCGGCAAGAAGACCGTGGTGAACGCCCCGGACGCCCGTCGCACACTCTCTTCCGCCGCGTGGACCGCCGACGGCGACATCGTCTATCTCCAGGCGACCTCGGTGGCGGCTGCGGCGGGCAGCCCTGGCAACCTGGTCATTCAGGACGCCGAGAACGGAGAGATCCGCTCTCAGCTGTGGAGCCCGTCGGCCGCACTCGTCCTGGACGTCCTGGCGGATGGGCGCGTCGTCTTCGACACGCGCTCCCCAAGGCAGAACCTTCGGGAGACCCTCCTCGGGCCTGGAGGGGCCGCCAACGGGCGCTGGCTGAGCCGGGGAGAGTCGACCGACCGGCAGCCCGTCTACTCCCCCGACGGGAAGTGGGTGGCGTTCTCGTCCAACCGGGGCGGAGGGATGAACCTCTGGGTCGTGTCGACCGAGACCGGCCGCCTGCGGCGGATCACCGACTCTCACGTCAACTGGGACCCGGGCTTCACACGGGACGGGGAGCACATCATCTGGAGCTCCAACCGCTCCGGCAACCTCGAGATCTGGATGGCGGACATCGACGGAAGCGCCGCACGGCGGGTCACCGACGACGGGGGCAGCGCAGAGAACCCCACCGCCACGCCCGACGGGGAGTGGATCGTCTACAGCTCGGGCTCGCCGGAGAAGGTGGGGTTGTGGAAGATCCGGCCGGACGGCACCGAGGCGACTCACCTGTACAAGGAACGGGCGACGATCCCCGAGGTCTCTCCGGACGGGCGTCATGCGGTCTTCCGCAGCTTCACCGGCAAGTACCCGGCGCGGCTCAAGGTGGTGCGCCTGGAAGACGGCGTGCTCGAGCCCTTCGAGATCCTCGTGGACCAGCACAGGCGGACGACCATCTCCCTCGGCCGGCCCCGCTGGCTGACAGACGGGAGTGCCATCGCCTTCGTGGGTCAGGACGATGACGGGGCCATCGGCATCTACACCCAGGACTTCGTGCCAGGCCGGAACACGAGGCCGTCCCGCCGGCCCGTCGCGGGGTTCGACCCCGACGTGGCGTCCGAGTCCTTCGGCATCGCCCCCGACGGATCGCGTCTGGTCATCGCTGGCTGGGTGCAGCTGTTCAGCCTGATGGAGGCTGAGGGGATCGCCGGGCTGCTCGCCCCTCCCCGCGGCCGCCCCACGTCCTAGGCCTGGCTACGAGCTGGTTGCGGGTGGTGCCACCACGCGCAGCGGCGCCAATCCCGTCAACCCAGCTTCGCGAGATCGAGAAAGACGATAATCGAAGGATTGCCGACGGCGGAGTAGTGGCCGGTGAACTCGAGGCTGCCGGTCTTGCGATTTACCCGGAAGACGGCGATGCTGTCGGCCCGTTGATTGCAGCAGTACAGGAACTGGCCAGTCGGGTCGAAGTTGAAGCTGCGCGGATAGTTCCCTCGTGTCCATTCCTCGCCCACGAATGCCAGGTCGCCGTTCGGGCCAACGGAGAAGATCCCGATGCTGTCGTGCAGCCGGTTCCCCCCGTAGACGAACCGCCCGTCGGCTGACACGAGGATCTCAGAGCAGAAGTTACTTCCGGCAAACCCCGGTGGCAGAGTGGAAATCGTCTGCCGCGAGGCCAGCCGCCCCGCTGCGGCATCGTAGTCGAACAAGACGATCGTCGAGCCCTCTTCCTGAATGGAGTAGAACCACCGCCCATTGGGATGAAAATGGAAATGCCGGGGCCCGTCTCCGGGTGGCAGCGAAACGGCCGGCGGTTCGTTCGCGGTCAGAACTCCGTTTTCCTCGTCGAATCTCCAGACGAAGATCCGGTCCAGGGCCAGGTCGGCATGCAGCACGAACCGTCCTGAAGGATCGGCCTGAATCATGTGAGCGTGAGTCCGATCGTGTCCGCTGAAGGCGAAGCTACCCGGCGGCGCGTTGGTCGCTCGGGTGGGTCCGATCGTCCCGACGTCGTTCTTGACGTCCGTAGCGTTGCCCAGACGACCATCGGGCAGGATCGGCAGCACCGCCACTGAGCCGCCAAAGTAGTTGGCCACCAGCAGGAACCGTCCTGACGGATGGATGCTCACATACGTGGGCCCGGCTCCGCCCGATCGAACGGTGTTGAGCAGCTTCAACTGCCCGTCCGCCGAGCCGATTGCGAAGGCGCTGACCGTGCCCTGGTGGTCGTCACCCGCCCGATCCGTCTCGTTGGCCGAATACAGTCGGGTTCCGGCGGCATTCACCGCAAGGCAGCTGGGGCTGGTCCCCAGCTCGTACAGGCCGGCCGGCGTCATCGCCCCGGTGGAGCGATTCACTCGAAAAAGGTGTATGCCCCGACCATTGCCGGGCGGCAGATCCACCTGTGTGGGCAACACGTCGCCGAGCGGAGAGCTGAAGGTGCCGACGTAGGCCATGAGTGGCC
>CAXMOH010000296.1:0-1920 GCA_964194855.1 uncultured Hyphomicrobium sp. | reverse complement strand
GGCCCGCGGCCACGGCAATGGCGGCGGCATGGCTGGCGAGAGCACCCCGGGTCTCCGCCGGGACCCCCCGGTCGAGGCGCAGCCGCGCCCGGACGTAGAGAACGGCAGTGACGCCGCGGAGAGCCAGAAGCGCCCAGGCTCCGAATGCCGGACCCGCAGACACACCGCCGGCCAGGGCGATGGCCGCCGCCGAGGCGCCAAGCGCCACCCCTCCGGCGGCCTCGGGCAGGGCCTCACGGCTGCGGCCGCGCAGGTCGTAGGCGACCGCCACGAGCGCCGGGGGCGCCCCCACCGCGATCGCCGGCCAGAAGGGGGCGGACGCGAGCAGGGTGGCAAGCGTGACGAAGGCCAGCGCGAGCGTCGCGTAGCCGACTGCAAACAGCTCGGCGAGGGCTGTGCGCGGATATCGGACTCCCTTGCGCCGATCCATGAACACCAGGCGGAGCGGGTGTCGCACGAGGAACGCCGCGACCGCGGCCCCGGCAAGGCAGAAACCGGCCGGAAACGGCGCGAGTACGAGCCCGAGGACGACGGGCTCGACGAGGAACCCCCACCCGCCGTGCTCAACGGGCAGAGCGACACTCTTCCATGGCACCGGTGGAGCCGGCTCGTTCATGGGCAAAAAGACGTGAACACGAAGGTCAGACTCATTGGGAGTGACTAGAATTATAAGTGGTGATTGTGGACTTGCAGCAGCGCCTTGCCGGCGCGGTTCGGTTAGCCGCGCGGACGGCCTTCGACGTCGACATCGACACCGTCGCTTTTCAGTACCCGCCCCGCGTCGAGCTCGGGGACCTGGCGCTCACCGCGCCGTTCGATCTGGCCAAGGTCCTGCGTCGCAAGCCTCGGGAGATCGCAGAGCAGCTGGCCACAGAGCTGGGCTCGGCCCCGGGGGTCCGGCGGGCCGAGGTCGCGGGCGGGGGATACGTCAACCTCTTCCTGGACCGAGGCGCTTTCGCCCGCCAGTTCCATGGCAGCCTGACCCGCCCCACGAGCCCTTCGGGGACGAGGGGTCACGTCATCGTCGAGCACACCAGCATCAACCCCAACAAGGCCGCGCACGTCGGCCACCTCCGCAACGCATGCCTCGGCGACACCTTCGTGCGGGTGCTCCGGCATCGCGGTTTCGAGGTGGGGGTCCAGAACTACATCGACGATACGGGAGTGCAGGTGGCGGACGTCGTCGTCGGCTTCGTCCACCTCGAGAAGAAGACTCTGGCGGATGTGGAGGCGCTCGACGGCCGCTTCGACTACGACTGCTGGAACCTCTACGCGAGAGTCGGCGACTTCTATGCGGCCGACCCGGAGAGAAAGGCCCTCCAGGCCGAGGCGCTCCACGCCATCGAAGAAGGGAGCAATGACACCGCCCGCCTCGGCGCCCACGTGGCCAGCCGTATCGTCGACTGCCACCTGGCCACGATGGGCCGCATCGGAATCCGCTACGACCTGCTGGCCCACGAGAGCGACATTCTGCGCCTCCATTTCTGGGACCACGCCTTCGAGCTTCTGAAGGAGAAAGGCGCCATCCGGCTCGAGAGCGCCGGCAAGAACGCCGGGTGCTGGGTGCTCCCGATGGGCGACGGGAGCGCCGACCAGAACAAGATCATCGTCCGGTCCAACGGGATCGTCACCTACACCGGCAAGGACATCGCGTACCAGCTCTGGAAGCTCGGCCGGCTCGACAAGGACTTCCTCTACCGTCGGTACCGGACGCAGGAGGACGGCGACGATCTGTGGACGACGACCAGCCAGGACGGCGAGTCGGGGGCCCCTGCCTTCGGTCACGCCGAGGCCGTGTACAACGTGATCGACGTGGGACAGTCCTATACCCAGGACGTGGTCAAGGCAGGCGTGGCCGCCCTCGGGTTCGAGGCGGAAGCCGAGGGGTCCCACCATCTTGCAGACGAGAAGGTCGTGCTC
>CAXMOH010000295.1:0-2431 GCA_964194855.1 uncultured Hyphomicrobium sp. | reverse complement strand
AGACGCCGGTCGCGTCTCGCCGGAACCCCGACGGAACGGTGTCGTTTCTCACCACGGTTCCGGGCTTCAACGGCCTGGAGTTCGTCGTCGGTTCTCTCGAGGGCAAGCGAACGCTCGTGTTCCGCGACGCCCAGCACGAGTACACGTTCACGGAGGCACAGTAGCTCAGACGCCGGGGCCGAAGGGACGGGCCTTGTGCGAAACAATCCCGGAGCTTCTACCGTCTATCATCAGTGCGCCGGCACCGGGTGGGGGCGCAGCCGGATGAGCTCGTCCGTGGTCTCGCCTCCCTTGCGCTTGAGTCGGATGGTGATCTCGAGGTTCCCCTCGTCGGTCCGACGAATCCGCAGTCCCCCGAAGACCGCTTCGCCCGGGCGGAGCTCATCGAGACCAAAACGAATGGCCTCTTCCTTGTCCTCCCAGGCCACGAAGTCCGGTGTGAAGTGCTTGACCTTCAGCGCAAACCCCTCCGCATCCGCGCCCAGGCTCATGTGCTCGCTGAACACGGGCTCGCCGTCGCGGACCAGGCGGAAGATGCCGATCATCGAACCGGCGAGCGGCTCGCTCCAGATCTCCTCGCAGACACCGCCCAGTCCCTCGCCGCGCCAATAGCCGGCCAGCCACGCGAAATCCTCGACGTCCACGTCGGACGCAGGACGCCCCGTGGCCGCCTCCGTCCTGGAGTCCTCCGCTTCGCCTCCGCTACTCAGCAGAAGCCCCAGAACGACCACCCCCACGACCACTCCCCCACTGCGCATGTGCACACCTCCTCTCCAATAGACGTTCGTTCAGGCCCCGATCCGACATCGTTCGTGATGCTCGCATGGGACCCACGGGTTCCGAGCAATAATTCGCTGGGAGACTGTCGCCCCGGAGCTCCCCCGGACGTCTAGAGCCTGGAAGCCGGGCCAGGAGGCGGGCCGTGGGGTTCGCGAGGCCCGGGAGGAGGTCATCGTGGCTGAGTTCATGCTGTTGCTGCACGAGAGTCCGTCGGACTTTGCCGGCCTGTCGCCCGAGGAGATCCAGCGCGTCATCGGAGAGTACTCGGCGTGGCGGCTCAAGCTCGAGAAGGAAGGACGCCTGGTGGGCGGCAACAAGCTCAAGGACGAGGGCGGACGACACCTGTCCCGCAAGGGCGACAAGATCCAGGTGGTGGACGGCCCGTACGCCGAGGCCAAGGAGATCGTGGGTGGGTACTTCCTGGTGAAGGCCGCAGACTACGAGGAGGCCGTCACCCTCTCGAAGACCTGCCCGCACCTCCGCTACGGCGGGCGGATCGAGCTCCGCGAGATCCACCCCATGCACGGCTGATGGCCGAGCCGCCGTTCGACGCCGCGCGCGCACGGGTCGACCATCTGTTCCGTCATCGCGCGGGACAGATGGTCTCCACCCTGGTGCGGATCTTTGGATTCGAGCACCTCGATGCCATCGAGGACGCGGTTCAAGACGCCCTGGTGCAGGCTCTCAAGCGGTGGCCGTTCGAGGGTGAGCCGGCCAACCCGAGCGCCTGGCTGACGCAGGTCGCCAAGAATCGCCTGCTGGACCGTCTGAGGCGAGGGCAACGCTGGGAACGCCGACGCGGAGAGCTCGAGCGCATCGTCATGGTGGCCGAATCCGAGGTTCCCACCGGGGACGACGCTTTGTTCTCCGACGAGCTCCGGGACGACACCCTGCGCGGGATCTTCGCGTGCTGTCACCCAGCCATTCCGGGCCTGGGGCGGGTCGCGCTCACTCTCAGGGTAGTGGGTGGGTTCAGCCTGCCCGAGATCGCCCGGGCCTTCCTCGCCCGTGAAGACGCCATCTCCCAGAGGGTGTTGCGCGCCAAGCAGCGTTTGAAGAGACTCGGCGTTCGAATGGAGCTCCCTCCGCCCGAGGAGCTCTCGGAGCGTCTCGACTCGGCCCTCGAAGTGCTCTACCTGATCTACATCGAGGGCTACTCGGCTCTGGCCGGAGACGATCTCGTACGGACCGACCTGTGTCACGAGGCGATCCGCCTGGCGGAGCTGCTGGCCGATCACCCCCGGGTGGGGACACCCCCGGTCCACGCCCTGGCCGCCCTCCTGCTCTTCCACGCCTCCCGGCTCCCCGCACGCAGCGATGCGGCCCGGGAGCTGCTCTTGCTGGACGAGCAGGACCGCTCGCTGTGGGACGCGGGGATGATCCGGCGCGGGCTCGAGCACTTCCGGCAGTCCGCCAGGGGCGACGAGCTCACCCAGTACCACCTCGAGGCCGAGATCGCCTCGTGCCACGCGCTGGCCGGCAGCCTCGCCGCAACCGACTGGGCGAAAGTGGTCGCGTGCTACGACACCCTGGTCTCTCGCCGACCCTCGCCGGTCGTCGCGCTCAACCGCGCGATCGGGGTGGCCCATCTCGAGGGCCCCGCGGCCGGCCTCGCGGAGATCGAGTCGCTCCGCCAGGTGCGGGTTCTCCG
>CAXMOH010000294.1:0-5113 GCA_964194855.1 uncultured Hyphomicrobium sp. | reverse complement strand
CGATGCGCTTCATGTGGCTGTAGCGGTAGAACCAGCCCCGGTAATCGCGGATGTAGACCACGTCGTACCGCGGGCTCGCGGGTGAGTCCTCGAAGCCCGGGAGGCGCTCGTCGCCGGAAGAGACGACCAGGCCGTCCGTCGCGGCCATCACGTCGACCCGCCCCTCGCAGCCACCGATGTCGAGGCCGTAGTGGTAGTAGATGCTCTCCTGGTTCGGGGTGCCTCCCCCATCCACGTAGACGGGCTCGTTGGCCATCTGGGTGGAGCTGGCGAACCAACGCTGCCGCGCGGGATATGCGAAGGTCCCGGGGTTGATCCAGGGGGAGCCCTTCGGCCAGAGGCGGATGCGGGCGTCCTTGTCCAGCGCCCACATGTTCCCGTTCGCCTTGTCCAGGTAGCCCCCCGTGATGGGAGAATCCAGTTGCACGCCCTCGAGCTCCGTTGGAAGCTCGTAGGGCGACGAAACGATCTCGACCCGCTTTCCATCCACCTCGACCGTCACCCGAGCCCAGCGGACGCCGTCGGTGACGTCGTCCCGCTCCGCGGCCAGATCCAGGAGCCGCACGGCGACGGTCCGGTCATTCGAGAGAACGACATCCTGGGACTCGCCGATGTCCAGATCCACTGTCCGGACGAGCGGCTCCGCCTGTGGGGCAACCTGCCCCGAGGCGAGCGCCGAGAGGGCGAGCAGCAGGGCTAGCGTCTCGAGGGCTCTCCGCACGGACTCTCCTCCGGGTTGGGGCGCCAGAGCACCTTCCGTCGCAACGACTGGGGGTTCATCAGACGTAGGCGATGCAGTCGATCTCCACGTGGGAGTTGCCGGGGATGCCCCCGGCGGCCGCGATGGTCGTGCGGACGCCGGGCTCGGTGCCGAAGCGGCCGCGGAAGACGTCGTTCATGGCCTTGTAGTCGTCGAGGTCGTTCAGGTAGACGTTGACCTTGAGGACCTTCTCCATGGAGGAGCCCACGGACTCGAGGTTCTCCTTCATCTTGTCCAGGACGTGGGCGGTGTGGGCCGCCACGTCGCCGTCGAAGTGGGCGCCGATGCCGGAGAGGAACACCATGTTCCCGAAGGTGACGACGGGTGTGAAGAGCGGCATCCCGTCGGGCTTGCCCCCGGGGTAGTGGGCCTTCTTGACGGCCTTGTGGTCCTCGTCGTGGTCGGCGGCCAGGGCGCCGGCCCCCACCGCGGTGGCGGCGGCCGCCATGACGGGGGCCCGGGTGAGAAAGCGCCTGCGATTCGGGTTGGTCATCTGTCACCTACTCTCAGTGGCGTCCCAACGCGGGTCGCCGGTCTCCTCGTAGTCGGCAGGCAGGGAGTCCCACACCGGGCGCGAGATCCCGTTGAGGTCGTAGACCACCTTGCCGTTGTGGACGGTCAGCTCGCAAACGAGCTTCTGGGTCCCGTCGAAACGGGCACCGTGAGCGTCGGCAAAGCCGAACTTGCCGGTCTCGAGCTTCAGGACGGCCACGTCGGCGGTCGCACCCACGGAGAGATGTCCCAGCTCCTCGTGGCCGATCTCGCGGGCGGGGTGCCACGACGAAGCCGCCACGACGTCGTCGAGGGACATGCCGAGGGCCAGGAACTTGCTCATGAGGTTGGTCTGGTCCTTCATCCCGGAGTTCATGCTGCTGATGTGGAGATCGGTGGAGATGGAGTCGGGCCAGAAGCCCTCTTTCGTGGCAGGGACGGCCACCTTCCAATAGAAGCTGCCCGCCCCGTGGCCCACGTCGAAGATGACGCCGCGCTTTCGTCCCTCCCACATGCCCGGGTTCACCTTGCCCGAGACGATCTCGTCGCGATTCCCCGAGTAGCAGTGAGTGTAGATGTCTCCCGACCGGAGCTTGCTCGTCAGGAGCTCCTGGAGAGGACGCTCCGGCTTGTTGTCGCCGAAGTCCACCATCACCGGGATACCGGCGCGCTTGCCCGCTTCGACGGCTCGCTCCACCGGTAGCCACTCGGAGCTCCTGTAGTGGGCGGTCTTGATGCCCACGATGACGCCCTTGTGCCGCGCGGCGACCTCCGCCGTGGGCTCCACCTCCATGTCGGCGAGGTCCTGCTCGTAGAGCTCTCCCCGCATGCCGTGGCCGACGATATTGAGAAAGGCCAGGACCCGTGTCCGGGAGCGCCGGATGATGGTCTGGCGGAAGTGCTCGAAGTTACGCCAGCCCGAACCGCCGGCGTCGACGATGGTGGTGACGCCCGAGCGGTAGGTGAACCCGTCGGGGTAGACCGAGTTGTCCCCGGCGTAGGAGCCCCGCTCGCCGGTCCCCGTATAGACGTGGGCGTGGATGTCGACGAGGCCCGGGCTGACGTAGAGCCCCGAGACGTCCACGGTCTTGAGCGCCTCCGACCGAGCGATGGACTCGGCTACGGCAGCCACCGTGCCATTGGCGATGGCCACGTCGCGGACGGCGCTCAGGCCGTTCCTGGCGTCGATCACGTGCCCTCCCTTGAGGAGAAGGTCGTAGCGCGGCTCGGCGGCCTGGACGGTGGCAGAAGCAGATAGGGCAGTCGTCGTCATCGTCATCATCAAGGCGATCCTCGAGATGGGAAGGAGCTCAGCTCTCATGTGTTCGTCTCCGGGCGGTCCAGCGGCCGTCGAGGTACTCACCCATGTCGAGGCTGCCCGACATGGTGTCGCCGGCCACGGTTCCAGTAAAGGCGTAGCGGAGCGAGTTGCCGTCCACTCGCTCCGTCTGGGTGGATCGGATCTCGACGTGTGCGCCGTCGATGGTTCCGGTGAGGGCCCTCTCGACGAAGTCCCCGCGGTGGGACCCGTCGAGGGCGTGATCCTTCTGGCGAAGGAACAGTCTGTGGGTGCCTCGAGAGGCGGCGAATTCGATCTCCACCTCCCACTCCCCTGTCACGTCGGTCGCGGCAGGCTTCGGGCCCTTTGGCTCTTTCCGGGGGGGATTCGAGAGGGCGGCTCGAAGCTCGTCGGCGATCACGCGCTCGTCGCCGGGGGACATCATGTAGGGGTTGATCGCGATGCCGGTCTTCCCGTCCTCTCCGCCGCGGGTGTGCATGGCGATTCGAGGGTCGCCGTTGAAGAGGGCCTCGGCCAGCTCCCGTCCGCTCACGCCAAAACGCTCGTAATCCCAAAGGACCTCGAGGGTCGGCGTGCGGTTCGACAGGCCCGCGGGCTGGGCCACCGAGGTCTCGACGCCGTCGACGGCCGAGGCGCCCTCGGCAATCGTCTCGAGCCATTCTGTCCACCGCGCCCACTCGGCGTCGTGGTCCCGCTGCATCCACATCTCCACGGCCATCAGCATGCCCATGGCCTCTTCCTTACCGACCTTCATGGAGCGACCGAAGCCGTGGTGCGGGGCGCTGTGGACCCAGGCCGCGCGGACCAGGTCCTCGCGCCCCAGTAGAAGACCGGCGGTCTGCGGGCCCCGAAGACACTTTCCCCCGCTGTAGGCGACGAGGTCGGCTCCCCACTCGAGGTGGACGTTGGGGACGGTGAGGATCTCGGCCGCGGCGTCGACAAGAGTGGGGACTCCTTTGGCCCGGGCCCTCTCGGTGATGACCTGTGTCGGGAGGGGGCTGTCGTCCACCCATGGGCCCGCGAAGATGTAGACCATCGCCGTCCGCGGGCCGAGGGCGGCCTCCAGCTCCTCGACGGTCTCGACCTCGATGACCCGCAGTCCCACCGACCGCACGGCAGCGTCGTAGACGTTGCGCGAGTGCTTGGGGATGATGGCCTCGTCCCTTGGGAACCCACGGAGGTCCGGGAGGCGCACGTGGAGGTCGGGGCTCCCGCCGGCGACGCAGGCCGCGCTTGCGTGAGTGAGGGCCGCCGCACAGCCGGAGGAGACCATCCCCCACTCCGCCTTCGTGAGCTCGGCCAGGCGCCCGCCAATCCCCTCGGCCAGCTCGTCCAGGTGGACGTAGTGCTGGGCGGCCTCGTCCATGGTGGCCCGAACCTCGGGGAGCATGAGCGATCCGCTGAGGATCGTGTATGTGCCACGGCCATTGATGATGGGCCGGACACCGATCGACTCGTACATCCGGGAGCCGACGTGGAGTCCAGTCGACGCCGCGGGCGCTGCATGAGCGGCTGGCGGCCTGGTGCCGTGCCAGACGGCGGGCAGGGCCAGCAGACTGCCACTCTGGAGCATCTGCCGACGAGTCACACGCTTCGGGCTCATGGTCGCCCCCCTCTTGTTCTCGGAATCCAGGAGCGAAGCCTATCACCGCCGGACGGTGGGTGGGCTCGTAGGTGAACCGCTGCCCCCGGCCTTCATGGCTCCGCGAGGCGGGAGCGCATCTCGGAGAAGAGCCGGCCTTGTGGGATGGTCCTTCTCCCCCTGGCATCGGCTTCGCCCAGGGCCACGAGGCTAAGGAGCAACGTGGCGCGACGGAGTTCCTGATAGCTGGTGAAGTCCATCAGCACAGCTCGATACCACCTCGAGCTTCGACAGCGCCCCCTCCGGTGGCGGGAGCACTGGGGCAGGCGCTCCCAACGGCATGCCGTGGGTCCCGTCACAGGCGCCCGGGCGGAATAGGCCGTATCCTTGCACCGTAGTCCCGTGGGGTGGCGACCGGGGTCGCGCCCAGGGAGGTGTTTGTGCGCCGAACTCTTGCGCCGTTCGCCCTGATGCTCCTCGCGGTCGGTCTTGCGATGAGCTCTGGCCTGGCCGATTCTGCCCAGGCGCAGCCCATCTCGCGGCAGGATCTGCCGCCCGAGCTGCGTCCGTGGGTACCGTGGGTCCTCGACGAGGTGAAGGGCCTGGGGTGTCCCAAGGTGCAGGGGCGGCCCGTGTGCGTGTGGCCGGGACGGCTGCGCCTCGACCTCGGCAACTCTGGTGGCACCTTTACCCTGCGGGTCACCGCCGATCGGGAGAGCAGTTTGGTCCTCCCCGGAGACGCGCAGCGCTGGCCCCTCGAGGTCCGTGTCGACGGACGCGCCATGCCGGTCTTCGACAAGGGCGGCGCGGCGCGGCTGCGTATCCCTGCCGGGCGGCATCTCGTGACCGGGCGCTTTGCCTGGTCCCGGCTTCCTGAGTCGCTGCGCGTGCCGGCCGCGATCGGCCTCGTCGACCTGCGCCTCGACGGCCGACTCGTGGCCCGCCCGCGGCGGGAGAGCGGCGGGCTGCTCTGGCTCCG
>CAXMOH010000293.1:0-4095 GCA_964194855.1 uncultured Hyphomicrobium sp. | reverse complement strand
TCGGAGACGTGCAGTCGCGCGTGCCGCAGGAGAGCGGCCGGGTTTTCGGGATCGGCCTCGAGCACGCTTTCCAGCTCCCGGCGTGCAGCGTCCCACTGCCCCTGGGAGACGAATAGGCCGCCGAGGCTGGCCCGAGACGGGAGGTGGCCCGGATCGGCCCGAAGTGCGGCCTCGAAGTGACGCCGGGCGCTCCTGGAGTGACCTCCGTGCAGGAGCAGATCGCCCAGCCGATGCTCGACGTCGGCCGGCGGGGGCACGTCCTTCCAGAGGGCCGGCTCAGGTGCTCTCTCGACTGTCACTCGGAGGAGCGGTCCCGCCGGGACGTCGGACAGCGAAGCCTCGGCGTCGGCCAGGTCGCCGATCCGCCGGGCAAACGCCGAGCGGGGTTCCTCGCCCCCCGCCACGTCCCCCAGGAACGCGCGCAGTGCTTCGAGGCCTTGCCGGTGGATCACCCAGCGGACCAGCCCCCACGAGCGGGCGTAGAGGGCCCCGCTCTCGACCTCGCCCAGGTACTCGGGCGAGTCGTAGCCCACGTCCAGGAGCTCAGCGAGCGGGAGGCTGCTTTCCCGCAGCAGCGGCTCGTACTCCGGCCGGGCGGCGCCGAGCCGGGCCTCACCGTCGCTCAGGACGGCGCCGCTCAGGACCTCGGCCAATCCCTCTGAAACCCACAATGGCTGGGCCTCCAGAGACCGGTTCAAGACGAGGTGCGCGTACTCGTGCTCGATGGCCTCGAACGGGCGGAGCCGCTCCGGTGAGAGGTGCAGGACCGCGTAGTCTCGCTCTCCGCCCCCTTGAAAGAAGCCCGCCAGGTCTTCGGAGTGGCGCCGCTCCCGGGGCACCAGGAGTGCGAAGCGGTTGGGGTCCTGCACCACGAGTACGGTGATGGGCCGCCGAGCGTCGTCGGGGTCGGGGAACAGCTCGAGGAGGACCGTCCGCACGCGCTCGAGCCGCCGGGCGGCCTCCCGGGCGGGTGCCTCGCCCGCGTCGCTCAGCACCTCGAAGTGGGGCGAGCGGACCCGCACCCATGTGTCCTCCGCCGCGACCTTTGGGGCCCCGAGCGAAGTGCCGACGAGGAGAGCGAGACAGATCGACCGGTTCATGGGAGCGAGTGTCCTTCGTCCATGATAGCCGCCGCCCTGGCGCCAGAGCCGACGCCCGGTCGGGGTCGTGACCAATCTGTCATAGGCTTGGTGCGACCCACCGACCCGGAGGACAAGCGATGAGACGCGCCGTCTGGATTTCCAGTGTCCTGCTCGCCGCAACCCTGCACGCCCAGTCCGTGCCCCCTCGGCACTCCCTCGATCACGAGGCGTTGGCGAAGAAGATCATCGAGCGCCTGGACATGAAGGAGGGCGAGACGTTCCTGGCGGTGGCGCACCCCGGGCTCTTCGACGAGATGATTCCCTATCTCAGGTACGAGGCCATGAGGGTCGGTGCGGTGGACCTCGGCGTCCTCGACGTGCTCGCGCAGCCGGTTCCGGCGAGCTTCCGCGAGGAGACGCTTCGAGCGGCCGCAGAGGCGTCGCTTCCGCGACTCCGGGAGATGCTCGAGGGCGTGGACGCCTCCGTCATGCTCCCCGGCGCCAACCCCGGCCAGCCCGCCTACGCGGCCATTCAGGATCTCCTCCGGGCCGGTAAGGGACGCACCATCCATTTCCACTGGCTCGAGAACGGAAGTGCTCTTCCCCTTCCCGGTCAGCCCCTCCCCCCTCGGCATGTCATCGAGGCCACCTACCAGCGCGCCCTGCTCGAGGTGGACTACGAGGCCCTGGCGGCGCATCAGCGACGTTTCGTGGCCGCCCTGCGAACGGGAGAGGTGCACGTGACGAGCGCCGGCGGAACGGATCTGCGTTTTCGGATCGGCGATCGCCCGGTGAACGTCCAGGACGGCAACGCTTCGAGGTCGCGGGCGGAGTCTGGACGCATCCTCATCGACCGAGAGATCGAGCTTCCGGCGGGGGCCGTGCGCGTGGCGCCCCTGGAGGAGACGGTCCACGGCACGATCGCCTTCCCGCCGTCGCAGTGGGATGGACGGCCCGTCCAGGGCCTGAAGCTCGTCTTCGAGGCGGGGAGGGTGGTCTCCGTGTCCGCCGAGTCTGGCGAAGATGCCGTCCGGCGGGAGCTGGACGATGCCGGCGACGGGGGAGCGTCTTTCCGCGAGGTGGCGCTGGGGTTTCATCCGCTGCTGGCCGTGCCCGAGGAGAATCCCTGGATCCCCTACTACGGCTACGGAGCCGGTGTCGTCCGCCTTTCCCTCGGGGACAACTCGGAGCTTGGCGGAAACGTGACGGGGGGTTACGTGCGCTGGAACTTCTTCGTCGACACGACCCTGACAGTGGCCGGCGAGGTCTGGGTCCGGGACGGAACCCTCGTGCGCTAGCGCACCTCGCGCCCGTAGCGGATTCGGGTGTTGACGATGCCGAGCTCCACCCGGCGATTCTTCGCCCGGGCCTCGTCCGAGGTCCCGGTGACCAGCGGGCGGTCCTTCCCGTGTCCCGTCACGGAGAGGATCTGAGGCGACAGGCCGGCCTCCTCGAGGTAGTCCCGCACGGTCTGCGCCCGGCGCTCGGAGAGCTTCTGGTTGTACTCGGCCGACCCCACGTCGTCCGTGTGGCCGTTGACGGAGATCGTGTACTCGGGAGAGGAGAGGAGAATCCCGGCAACGCGGCTCAGCAGCTCACGATCCGCCGGCTTCAGCTCCGCCTTGTCGAACTCGAACTTGAGGTATTCGCTCCCCAGGTTCATGACGACGCCGAGCGCGGTGCGCCGCGTGTCCGCGATCTGACCGAGGGCTTCCTGCAGCCGGTTGAGATCGGCTTCCGCTTCTCTCCGGATGCGTCTCGCTTCGGCTTCGGCCCGGGCCGCCGAGCGGAGCGCGCTGTCGGCCTCCTGTCGCGCGTCCTCGGCCTCTTCGCGGGCCAGGGCCGCGTCGCCTCGGGCGTCGGCCGTCTCGGCCTGCGCCCTTTCCCGGCTCTCTGTCGCCGAGCGGGCGAAGGCCTCGGCGTCTCCCGCCCGGTCGATCGCCTGCATGGAGAGCTCCATCGACTCGTCGGCCCGGGCCGAGAGGCCCGCGAGCTGGCGGTCGACCTCGTCGAAGCGCGCCATCATCTGCAGGCCCAGGAGTCCCAGGCCGACGAGGATCACGATGATGAAGAGTGCAAGCACGAGGAGGGCCATTCGGCCCCCGCCGCCCGGTGCTCTCCCGGTCCCTTCCGAAGACCCCGTTTCGTCCGACATCACTCCATAGAGTAAAGCAAACCTGCCGCGTCTTCACTGTGAGAGGGGACACACGCCTCGGCCGGTGGCGTTCTACTCCGCGATGATCCCGAGCAGGCGACCTTCGGCCTCGAACTCCTGCAGGAGTCGGCGACGCAGTCCCCGCTCCGCCAGGCCGTAGCGCAAACCGTTCGTGTTGAGCTTCCAGAGCTGGGCGTCGCTCAAGCCCAGCTCGTCCCGAGCCAGCACGTACTCCCGGTTGAGGTCGGTGGAGAAGAAGGGTGGGTCGTCCGTGCTCAGCGTTGCCGCCACACCCGCCGCGAGCATGGAACGGAGCGGGTGGGCACGCAGGTCCTGAAAGTCTGTCAGACAGGCGTTGCTGGACAGCGCGACATCGCAGCAGATGTCCCGCTCGGCCAGGAGATCGAGGGTTGCCGGATCGTCCACGGCGTGGACCCCGTGCTGGACTCGGAGCACCTCGAGCTCCTCGACCGCCTGCCGCACGTGCTCGGCGCCACCGGTCTCGCCGGCGTGGGCCACCGCCGGGTACCCGGCCCGGCGCGCGCGCTCGAAATACGGTGCGAACATCGAGCGGGGAAAACCGCGCTCCGGTCCGCCCAGGCCGATTGCGACGACGATGGGGTTGGCGAGACCCTCGAGCAGAGCCGCCGTGTAGGGTCCAGCCTCGTTCGCCGCCTCGCTGGGAATGTCGAGGATGAGGCGTGTCACGGGCCCGCACTGGGCTTCCGCGCTCTGGAGGCACGCCGTTACGATCTCCAGCGCCCGCTCGCCTCCGATCCCGAAGCGCTGGTGGTTATACGGCGTGAAATGCGCCTCGACGTAGCGGATGTTCTGCCGTCGGGACTCCGCCACGAAACC
>CAXMOH010000292.1:0-5831 GCA_964194855.1 uncultured Hyphomicrobium sp. | reverse complement strand
CGAAGATCTGGGCGGTGTTCGTCGTCAGGTGGCCGAAGAGCATGCCCACGGCGTTCAGGCAGTCGTTCTCCGTGGCGAAGGTGAAGGCCTCCCGAACGCCGTTCCAGTCGAACGACGAGTTCAGGATCGCCTCCATGAAGTCGCCGTTCGGGTAGTGGTCGGTCCAGTGGCGCTGGCCCTGGAAACCCCCGAGGATGGCGTTTCTGCCCAGGGCCTCCTCACCGAAGCCGGCCTCCTCGAGACGCGGGTTCCCCACCATCAGGTCCCGCACGATCATGGCCATCTTGATGGACGTCTCCCAGTCGGCGTCCTTCTGGGCCCGGCTGCGCTGGGAGTCGGGGTCGTTGTACTCGCGCCCCTCCTTGCAGCGAGTCTTCACCCAGGCCCGGGCCCGGACGAGCTCGTCGGCGTCGTAGATCTCCTCCTCGATCCGCCGGACGATCTCGGTCATGTCGACCGCCTCGACCCGCATTCCAAGGTGGCCCTCGAGGAACTGCGCGTCCACGATCGAGCCCGCGATCCCCATGGATGTGCCGCCGAGGGAGAGGTAGGACTTGCCCCGCATCGTGGCCACGGCGATCCCGGCCCGGGTGAAGCGGAGGAGCTTCTCCTGGACGTCCTCGGGGATGGCAGTGTCCGACATCTCCTGGACGTCTCGCCCGTAGATACCGAAGGCGGGAAGACCCTTCTGGTTGTGTGCCGCAAGGACCGCCGCGAGGTAGACGGCGCCCGGCCGCTCGGTGCCGTTGAAGCCCCAGACGGCCTTTGGGTAGAGGGGGTTCATGTCCATCGTCTCGGCGCCGTAGCACCAGGCGGGAGTCACGGTGAGGGTCAGGCCAACGCCCTCGCGTTCGAACCGCGCCGCCGTCTGGGCGGATTCGGCCACGCCGCCGATGCAGGTCGAGGGCACGACGCACTCGACGGCGGTCCCGTTCGAGTGGCGCAGCTTCGACTGGAGGAGATCCGCCACCGAGCGACCCATGGCCAGCGTCTGGCTCTCGAGGGACTCCCGGACGCCCTTCCTCCGGCCGTCTATGGTCGGGCGGATGCCGATCTTCGGCATCGGGCCGATCAGGCGGTTCTTCGGCGGAGCCGTCTTTGCGGCGGCTTCGGCAGCGGTGGCCATCGTCCAGCCCTCACGTTCTCGGCGGTCCGTCCAGCGCCTCCAGCACGGCGTCGGTCACGGCCTGCACGATCGACTCGACGTCGTCGCCGAGGGGCATTTCCGCCGCCGCCTGCCGCGGCGGGAACGGCGGGCGGACGATCCCGCCCGGCGGCTCCGGCAAGTCGCAGAGCTGACATTCTTTCATGTCGTGGCGGGCGTCGGGAAGCCCCAGCCGCTTCTTGATCGCGAGGAGGGCCGCCGCCTTCTCGCTGGGAATGTGGGAGACCGGGGCGCCCAGCTGCTGCGCCAGGATGAGAGTCTGGCAGTAGGTGTTGAGGATCTCGGCGAACCACTCGGCGCGGGTCACGGTTTCGCCCCAGCAAACGATCCCGTGGTTCCCGAGAAGGATCGAGTTGTGGTCCCTGACGTACGGGATGATGAGGTCGGCAAAGTCCTGGGTCCCCGGGGTCTCGTAGGGGACGAGGGCCACCTTTCCCACGAACACCTCGCATTCGGGGATGACGCAGGTCGGAGGAACCTGTCCCGTGATGGCGTAGGCCGTTGCGTGGGGCGGATGGCAGTGGACGACACCCTTCGCCTTGGGCTCGGCCTTGTAGATCTCCAGGTGCATCAGGATCTCGCTCGTGCGGGGACGGCAGCCAATGAGCTGGTTCCCTCCCAGGTCCACCAAACACAGGTCGTTCGGCGTCATGTCGCCCTTGCTGAGCAGAGTTGGCGTGCAGATGACCGCATTTTCACCGATACGGTACGAGATGTTTCCGCCGTTCCCGTCGACGTACGCACGCTGCCAGAGCTTCTTCCCCACCTCGCAGATCTCGGCCTTGATCTCTTCGGCCTCGTTCGAGAAGAAGAAGCGGTCGATGTCGCTTCCGGGCTTGACGTTTTTCCGCGAGCAGGCGCAGGTCCCGGTGGAGCCGTGGCGGCAGGCCCCCGACGCCGCGCCGGAAGCCGGGCCGCTCCCGTAAGCCCCGGAGGCGGGCCGCGCGGCCGACGCGACGGCCGCGGTGGCGCCGGACCCGTTCCCCGTCACCACGTTCCCGTTGCCGCCGGCCCCGTTGCTGGACTCGAGGTTCATCCCCACTTTTCGGAGAAGATCCCGGGCGGCGGGAGTGACCAGGGTGCCCGCTCCGGTGCGCAGCGTGCCCACGCCCTCACGGACCGCGGCCTCGATGTCGCGGACGGAGATCACTTTCTGGGTCATCAGGTCGACGCTCTTCATCCGTGCACCTCGGTCCCCGGGAGCGTGTGCTGCTCGGGGAGAAGCGGAAAATCAAAGTCCTTGACGATCAGCGCGCAGTACGCATCGATGGGCACATCGTTCGGCCAGTAGGCGTTGGCGCCCTCCCGGCCCTCGACGAACGCGACCAGCTGGCCCCGATCCGGGGCAAGATGGTCGGCGACCACCAGCGTCTTGCCTCCGCCCTTCCCGTTCCGGGCGGCCAGGTTCTCCGCGGTGACGGGCTCGACCATGAGGAACCGGGTTCCTCGAAGAGACTCGACGGCCCGGTTCAGGACCACGTGACCACAGACGACGCCGAGCCTCATCGGAGACTCTCTTCCGGCGCGAGCGTGACGCAGTCGACGATCCCGGCGACGTGCAGCCGCGCGGGCGTCGTGTTGCCGAGCCGCCGACGCACCGCCGCGCCGTCGGTGGAGACCATCACCGTGGACCCGCGCCGGGCCCCCAGTCGGTCGAGGAGCACCACCGGCTCGGCTGCGGCCCTACCGCTGGCGTCGAGCCGGCGGCCGATCAGGAGCTGGCATCCCTCCAGCGTCTCGTGGCGCGTGGTCGAGGTGAGGGTCCCGTCGATGCGGGCGAGGTACATGCTCAGTGGATCCGTAGCGCGCCGCCGATCACGATCTGGCGCTCGCGCGTGAAGGTCATGGGGGTCGTGACGCCTTCGCCGGTCGGAGTCGCGATGCTGTAGCTCAGGTAGCTGGGGGCATCCAGCCCGAGCGAGGCGGTGCTCGGGGCGTTCTGCACGAAAAGCGTGGTGTTCATGGCGCGGGCCATCTTCGTGACGTTCTCGACGTTGAGCGAGTGCATGACCGCGGTGTGCCGGTAGCCGTGCTCGGCGCGGACAGCGGCCGTGATCGCCTCGTCGACGTCGCGGACACGAACCACGGGCAGGAACGGCATCATCTGCTCCACTTGCACGAATGCGTGATCTTCCGTCGTCTCGCCGAACAGGATGAGCGTGCTGGGGGGCACGCGAACGCCGGCTGCCTCGGCAAGAACGCTCGCGTCCTTTCCGACGAGCTCACGCTTGAGGCGGGGGCGGCCGCCCCTGGCACCATTTCCCTTCCCGGGCTCGAAAGAGGCCTCGCTCAGCCTCTCGATGGCCCGCGCATCCAGCTCCTGGGCCCCGGCCCGACGCATCGCCGCCATGAAGCCGGCCATGACCGACGCGACGACGAAGATCTCCTTCTCGCCGATGCACAGGAGGTTGTTGTCGAAGCCCCCTCCGGCGACGATCGCGCGGGCGGCCGCGTCCAGGTCGGCGGTCTCGTCGACCACGACGGGCGGGTTGCCGGGGCCGGCGGCTATCACGCGCTTGCCGGCCTTCATCGCTTCCCGCACGACCACCGGGCCACCGGTCACGGTCAGGAGCGCCACGTCGGGGTGATTGAAGACCTGCCCCGCGGCCTCGATGCTGGGCTCGGCCATGGTGGTGATGACGTTCGCGACGCCCAGCTCACGGTGGATCTCGCGGTTGAAGAGCTGGAGGGCCCGTGCCGCGATCCTCGCACCCGCCGGGTGCGGGCTGAAGACTGCGGTGTTTCCCGCGGCGAGCACGCTGATGGCGTTGGCGGCCATCGTCGGCACCGAGTGCGTCACCGGTAGCACCATCCCGACGACTCCCCAGGGCGCGTGCTCGATCACGCACAGACCCGTTGTGTCGCTGCGGGCGTCGGTGCGCAGCATCTCGACCCCGGGCACGTGCTTGATCGACTCGAGCTTGCGGATCTTGTCCTCCACGCGCCCGATGCGCGTCTCCTCCAGCTCGCCCCGCCCCAGGTCCTCCTTGTGCTCTTCGCACAAGCGCTTGATGATCTCGACGACGCGCCAGCGCTCCTCGAGGTCCATGGCCGCCACGCGCTTCTGGGCGGCGACGGCGGCCTTGACCGCCTCGTCGACGGTCCGGAAGACTCCGTCCCCGATGGTGGCCGCCTGCGGCCGACGACCCGGGGCTGGCCCTGCGGGCCGCACCTGCTGCTGCGACAGACGGGCGATGACCTCTTGTGCGATCTGGGTGACGATCTGCTCGCGATCCAGCATCCTAGTGTCCTCCGCCAGAGCCTTGCTGGCATTCGAGCGCCGATGCATCCCGGCTCACTTCGTTACTCCTCGCTTGCATATCCCCGATATGCGCGCTCGTCGCGCCTCGTGATCCGGGCGCCTCGGCGCTCTCGGTGCACAGCAACTGCTGGCGCAGGCCACTAGATCTCCACTTCCTTGCCGTCCATCTCCACCGCGTCGACGATGCCGATGATCACGGCGTCGACGGGAGCGTCTTTCGTCCCCGGTGTGAGGCGAGCCGAGCTGCCCTGTGTGAACAGCACCAGCTCGCCGTTTCCCGCCCCCACGCTGTCCACGGCCACGACCGAGCTCCCTGAAGCTACGAGGGAGGTGTCCTTCTTGATGTGGGGTTGGATGAGCAACAGCTTCATCCCCCGGAACCCGGAGTGCTTCTGTGTCGCGACGACGTTGCCGACCACCTTGGCCAGGAACATGACGGTGACCTCTCTCCCCTGGCGCCGCGGACGTGAGGCGCCCCGAACCGCCCTACTCGGGCAGTGCCACCTTCAAGTCGTCATGGGGACGCGCGATGACGTGAATGCTCTTGATCTCTCCGTTCACCGCGCGGGCGGCCGTGGCGCCGGCGTCCACAGCCGCCTTCACGGCCGCCACGTCGCCGCTCACGAACATCGTGACGAGCCCGCTCCCAACCTTGCGCCAACCCTTGAACTCGACGTTGGCCGCCTTCACCGCGGCGTCCGTGGCCTCGACCAGCGCCACCAGACCACTCGTTTCGATCATTCCGACTGCCTGCTGAGCCATCTTCATCTCCTCGTGGGCGGGGGCTACCCTAATCCACCATTCCTTCGACCATTCCCTCGTGCGGGCGAGCGATCACGTGCGAGGAGACGAGCTCCCCGCCCACGGCCCGCGCCGCGTCCGCCCCGGCATCGATTGCCGCGTGCACGCTGCCCACGTCGCCCCGGACGATCGAGGTGACGAAGCCGCCGCCGATCTCGACCGTCTTGATCAGCTCGACGTTGGCCGCCTTGCACATCGCGTCGCTCGCCTCGATCAGGCCGACAAGCCCTCTCGTCTCGACGAATCCAATTGCCTTGCTCATGTCGTTCTCCTCGTACGGGGCTAGCCCTTGGCGCCCTTCTTCGTCGGAGGGTGGTAATACGTCACGATGTCGTCGTGCGGCCTCGAGATCACGTGGACGGCGACGAGGTCGCCGACCCGGGACGCCGCCTGTGCCCCGGCGTCCGTCGCCGCCTTGCACGCCGCGACGTCGCCTTCGACGAAGGCGGTCACGAGGCCGCTCCCGACCTTCTCCCAACGCGCGAAGGTGACGTTGGCCGCCTTCAGCATGGCGTCGACCGCCTCGAACAGGGCGACCAGACCTCGCGTCTCGACCATCCCCAATGCCTGCTTCATCTCTGGCTCCTCACGGTTACTTGAACA
>CAXMOH010000291.1:0-4711 GCA_964194855.1 uncultured Hyphomicrobium sp. | reverse complement strand
CCGAGCAGCAGGTGTTCGGTCTCGATCGAGGGACTCCCCAGCTGGCTCGCCTCGTAGCGGGCGAAGAAGATCACCCGCCGCGCGCGCTCGGTGTAACGTTCGAACATCCTATTCCTTTGCCCCGATGTCATGATGAAAGTGAGACGGCCCCGGACTGTACTTCGATCATAGCCCAATCGGGCGGGGACGTTGTCTTCCAGTGCCACCCGTCATGCAGGGGCCAGGCGGCCCCCTTCGAGGTGCAGGACGCGGTCGCAGGCACGGGCCAGCTCTTCGTTGTGGGTGACGACGAGGACGCTCAGCCGGTGCTCCCCAACCAGGCGCCGGAGGAGCTCGTGGAGCGTCCGCCCCGTGGCTCGATCGAGGTTGCCGGTGGGCTCGTCGGCCAGGAGCACCCGGGGGGACATGGCGAGGGCTCGAGCCACCGCCACTCTCTGCTGCTCGCCTCCGGAAAGCGCGCCGGGACGGTGATGGGCTCGCTCCGTCAGACCCAGCTCTCCCAGAAGATTGCCGGCCGCCTCGTGCGCGTCCTCCTGGGAGCGACGGGCCAGGAGGAGGGGCATCGCCACGTTCTCCAGAGCCGTGAACTCGGGCAGCAGGTGGTGAAACTGGAAGACGAAGCCCAGCGTCCGGTTTCGGAACTCGGAGCGGCGACTCTCGCTGAGCGACAGCACGTCTTCCCCGGCCAGGTGCAGAGACCCCCGGTCCGGCCGATCCAGGGTGCCCATGACGTGAAGCAGTGTGGACTTGCCCACCCCCGAGGCGCCCATGATGGCCACCATCTCGCCCTCGTGCACCTCGAGATCCACGCCCTGGAGGACGCTCACCTCGCCGGCGTCGGTCCGGTAGGTCTTGGTGATGCCGGCTGCTGCGAGGAGCGGCTGCGTCTCCATCTACTCGTACCGCAGGGCCTCGGCGGGATCGACTCGCGAGGCGACCCTTGCCGGGTGGAGAGTGGCGAGGAAGCACACCGCCAAAGCGCTGACGATGACCACCGTGGCGTCGCCGGGCAGGAGCCGGAACGGCACCGACGCGATCTGGTAGACGTCCTCCGGGATCTGAATGACCTGGTAGCGGTCGAGCACCTCGCAGGCCCCCCAGCCCAGGACGGCCCCCACGGTGGTTCCCACAGTGCCGATGATCGAGCCCTGGAGCATGAAGATCCGCGTGATGGCCCCCCGGGAGGCTCCCATGGAGACGAGAATCGCGATGTCCTTGTGCTTCTCCATCACCATCAGGACGAGGGTGGCCACGATGTTGAGAGCAGCCACCACCACGATCAGGCCGATGGTGATCCCGATGGCCATCTTCTCGATCCACAGCGCCGAGAAGAGGCTCTGGTTCATCTGCACCCAGTCGGTGGTCAGGTAGCCGTGGCCAAGCTTCTCCAGGATGCTCGCGGCTCCCTCGCGGACCGCGAACATGTCGTCCAGGCGAACCTCCACGAGAGTGGCCTGGTGGCGCTGCCCGAAGAGCCGCTGCGCCGCCTCCAGGGGCATGTAGGCCCACGACGAGTCGAACTCGAACAGACCCGTCTTCACCGTCCCCACCACCCGGACCTTCTTGACCCGTGGCAGGATGCCGATGGGCGACAGGCGTCCCTTCGGCGAGGTCACGGTGACGACGTCGCCCACGCCGACGTTTAGGGTGTCGGCAAGGACATGGCCGAGCAGGACCGGAGGGGGGCCGTCCCCCAACGGCTCCTCGAGCGGCGCCACGGCTCCGTCGCGAATCTGGGCGATCACGTCGGTGACCGTCGCCTCTTCGGCGGGAACGATACCCTTCAAGGTGGCGACGGCCGAGCCCGTAGAGCTGGTGATCAGGGCCTTGCCATACACGGCAGGGGCCGCCCCCGCCACCCCGGGCACCGTTCGCACCTCGTCGACCACCCGCTGGTAGTCCTCGAACGGCTCGCCGCGGCCTTGAAAGATGCTGACGTGGGCCGTCGCGCCGAGTATTCGGGTACGGATCTCGGACTGGAGGCCGGTCATGAGCCCCAGTGCGATGAGCACGGCCATCACACCGACAGCAACCCCCAGCACGGCCACACCGGAGATGAGAGAGATGAAGGCCTGCTTGCGGCGAGCCGTGAGATAGCGCGCCGCCACACGGAGCTCCCAGGGCACGTTCACTCGGACTCACCCGTCGCGTCGGAGTCCGGCTCACCCGGGCGCCGGCGTCCCCCCTCGGGCCGCAGCTGTGGGAAGAGGATGACGTCGCGGATCGACGGCGAGTCGGTGAGGATCATGGCGAGGCGGTCGATGCCGACGCCGCAGCCCCCGGTGGGAGGCAGACCGTGGCCCAGGGCCCGGATGTAGTCCTCGTCCATCTGGTGCGCCTCCAGGTCTCCCCGCTCCCGCTCGCGCAGCTGGTCGAGGAAGCGCCGGCGTTGCTCGAGCGGGTCGTTGAGCTCGGAGAAGCCGTTCGCCACCTCCATCCCGGCGATGAACAGCTCGAAACGCTCGGTCACGGTGGGATCGTCGGGTCGAGCCTTGGCCAGGGGCGAGACCTCCACGGGATAGTCCGTCACGAAGGTCGGGTTCCAAAGCGAGGCCTCGACCAGCTCCTCGAAGAGCCACGCCACCCGCTTGCCGTGGGACATTCCCAGGACGGCGCCGGTGTCGAGCCCCAGGCGGCCGGCCAGCTCCCCGAACTCGGGCGAGCGGAGAAGGGCCTTCAGCTGTTCGGGGTCGTCGAGGGTTGCACGGGAGAAGCCGGGAAAGGACTCCGCTTCGAGACGTTTGGCCACCGCGTCTTTCATCGAGACCCGGGAGAAGGGCACGGCAAGCGAGACCTCGCGATCTCCGTATTTGAAAGGACTCTCGCCCGCCGCCTTTCCCGCGTCGGCGACGAGAGCCTCGGTCGTGTCCATGACGTCCTCGCAGTCGAACCAGGCCGTGTAGAACTCCAGCATGGTGAACTCCGGGTTGTGCATCGTCGAGATACCTTCGTTCCGGAAGTTCCGGTTGATCTCGTAGACCCGCTCCAGGCCCCCGGCGACGAGGCGCTTCAGGTAGAGCTCGGGAGCGATGCGCAGGAAGAGATCCACGTCGAGGGCGTTGTGATGGCTCACGAATGGCCGGGCCATGGCTCCGCCGGCCACGGGCTGCATCATGGGCGTCTCCACCTCGACGTAGTCACGCCCGTCCAAGAAGCGTCGAATGGCCGACACGATCGCGCTCCGCGTGCGAAACGTCCGCCGTACGTCGGGGTTCGCCATGAGGTCGAGGTAGCGCTGCCGGTAGCGGATCTCCACGTCCGCCAGCCCGTGCCACTTCTCCGGGGGCGGGAGCAGCGCCTTGCCCAGGAAGGTGATCTCCTTCGCTTCGACGCTGAGCTCGCCCTTGCGGGTGCGCATCACCCGACCCGAGATGCCCACGAAATCGCCGAGATCGAGCAGATCGAAGACCCGGTAGCCCTTCTCCCCCACACCGTCGAGACGCACGTAGATCTGCAGCCGGCTCTCGCCGTCGGAGAGCGTGGCGAACGACGCCTTGCCGTGTCCCCGCTTCGTCACCACACGGCCTGCGATCCGGACCTCCGCTCCGAGCTGCTCGAGCTCTTCGATGGTCTTGCCATCGTGAGCCGACACGATCTCTCCCAGGCGGTGCGTGCGCTCGAAGCGAGTCGGATAGACCGTGACCCCCAGGTCGGCCAGGGTCCTGGCCTTCTCGAGGCGCTGGGCCGACTCCTCCGGCCAGCCGGGAACCGGCGGCGCCGCTCGGTCCTCGTCCTTCCGGTCGCCGCTCATCCCTCGGCCCCACTCTTCTCGCCCGCACCCACCGTGGCGCCGCCCCGGACCCGTCGGCGGATGGCGTCCAGGACACCGTTGACGAACGCAGGAGAGGCGCCCTCACCGAACCGCTTCGCCAGCTCGACCGCCTCGTCGAGGACCACAGCCGAAGGCGTGTCCGGCTCTCCGATCAACTCGAAGGTCCCCAGACGCAGGATCGTTCGGTCGACGGGGGCGATCCGGTCCAGCCGCCAGTTCGAGGCGGCCTCCGCGATGGCGCTGTCGATCTCCTCGACCCGGGAGCGTGCCCCGGTGGCCAGGCGGTCCGCCATGGCCCGCGTCGGGGAGGTGGTTCGCCGCACACTCCAGAAGGACTCGATGACCTTCTCCATCTCGAGGCCGGTGATCTCCCACTGGTAGAGCATCTGGAAGGCACACTCCCGGGCCTTGGTCCGGCGTCCCATCAGCGGCTCCGTCTCACCCGGGGCGCCCGGCGCCCGGTGATGGCCCGCAGGGTGCGCACCATGGCCACCGCCGCGCGCGCCGCCTCCGCCCCCTTGTTGTCCGCCCCCGGCCTGGCCCGATCGAGAGCCTGGCGGGCGCGTCGCACCGTGAGCACACCGAAGCCCACCGGCACGCCGGTTGCGAACGCGGCGGCGGCGAGACCGGACGCCGCTTCGCGGGCCACGTGCTCGTAGTGGTCGGTGTCGCCGCGGATGACCGCACCGAGGGCCACCACCGCGTCGAAGCGTCCCGATCGAGCCGCGGCCTTCGCCGCCAGGGGCAGCTCGAAGGCGCCCGGGACATCGAAGACGCTGATGCGGGATGCCGCAGCCCCCATCTCTCGGAGCGCCTGAACGGCGCCGTCGCGCAGACCATCGGTGACCGCCGGGTTGAACCGGGCACAGAGCACCGCAACGCGCAGGCCACGGGCCGACGGCTGGTCTCGAGGGGCTTCCTTCATCGCCCCTCGAACCT
>CAXMOH010000290.1:0-15570 GCA_964194855.1 uncultured Hyphomicrobium sp. | reverse complement strand
GGCCCGAAGGACTCGAGGCCCGCCACCAGGACTTGAACGGCGTCGTAGCCGAGCATGGCCCGGCAGCCCTGGGTTGCGGTGCCGAAGATCGCCTGATACCGGGACTCGAACTCGGCCGATGGCGAGCACAACTCGACGAAGTAGGCTTCCGCTGGAGGAGCCCCCCGCCGGAACAGCAGCGGGTTGGACCAGCCGTCGCCTCCGAGGAAGGTGGCGCTCAACCCGAGTGCCGTGGCCTGGGTCGCGACCAGCGTGGCATCGGTGAACGAACCGGGGACGAAGACCACGTCCGGCTCGTAGTCGGCGATCTGACCCAGCTGCGGACGGAAGTCTGTCTCGAGAGCCAGGTAGAAGAACTCCGCCGGGGCCTGCCCGGTGTCCCGCCGGAATCGATCCACGAAGCTTCGCGCCAGCTTGTTGCTGTACTCGCGACCCACCTCGTAGAGCACGGCTGCGCGCTCGGCGCCGAGATTCCTCAAGGCAAACTCCGCGAGAAGCGTTCCCATCACGACGTCCGAGCTGCAGACGCGAAAGACGAAGTCCCGGTTGCGGCCGGTCTCGGGCACCCAGGTCAGATCCTGCGCGGTGGAGACGTTCGAGACCTGGACGATCTTCCGGGCCTCCGCCTCCTCGGCCACGGCCATGGACAGCTCGCTGGAATTCGACCCCACGATGGCCAGGGCGCCGTCGGCAACCGCGAGGGTGGCGGCGTGTCGCGCGTCGACGAAATAGCTGCCGGTGCGGTATTCGCGCAGCTCGACGAGACGGCCATGCACGCCACCGGCCCGGTTGACCTCCTCGACGGCGAGCCGCGCCCCGTTCAAGGACTGAAGGCCGGAGACGGCGTAGCGACCGAGGGTCGGGAAGACGCTGGCGAGGCGCAGAGCCCCGGGGCTTGGCGGTTCCCCCGGATCCAGCACGACAGGATCGACGCGTTCCGAAGTCAGTCCGGCCCCTGCCCGCTCCTCCGATGTGTCACACCCGAAGGAGGCGAGGACGAGCGCGGCCGCGGCAAAGGCTCGAACCGCCATCGCCTGTCGAGCGTAGCACGCCAAACCCTTCAGAACAGCCGCATCTGGCCGACGCCACGGCTCGGTTCTTCACGCTTGCGGACCGTGATCCAGCCGGTCCCGAGGGCATCGGCGACTGTGAAGCTCACGTCGCTCTCGCCGCGACGGCAAAGCGCCTCCTCGGCCGCGAGTAGCGCCAGCTCCGGGTGGTTGTTCTTCCGCGAGAGGTGGGCCAGGACGACCGTTCGGCACAGGTCGCCCATCCCCCGCTCGAGGTAGCGACCCACGTCGCCGTTGGAAAGATGCCCGAAGCCCCCCAGGATGCGCTCCTTGAGGGCCCAGGGGTACGGGCCGTCGCGGAGCATCGCCGGGTCGTAGTTCGACTCGAGGAGCAACGCGTGGCAGCCCTCGAAAGCTCGGACGACGCTCGTGGCCACGTGGCCCAGGTCCGTGGCGTGACCGAACGAGATCCCGCCGGCGGACAGCACGAAGGCCACCGGGGCTGCGGCGTCGTGGGGCACGGGCACCGCCTCGATCAGGAGCTCCCCCAGCCGGAGCGGCTCTCCGGGTGCGATGCGCTCGTAGCCCGGCAGCGTCTCGGCCCCGAAGCCTGCGGCCTGCCACGTGCCGCGGGTGCCGGCCAGCGGCATCCCCCACTTGGAGACGAAGGGCACGGCGCCCCGAGCGTGGTCGCCGTGCTCGTGGGAGAGGAGGACGAGGTCGACGGAGACCGGATCGATCCCGGCGGACTCGAGGCGGTCCCGAAGCTGACGCGGACCGAGCCCGGCGTCCACGAGGACGCGAACCCCACCCCCCTCGACGAGTGTGGCGTTTCCGGTGCTCCCCGAGCCGAGCACCCGGAAGCGGAGGCTCACGCCGGGGGCTCAGGGTGCGACGCAGCACCCCTCAAACGGCGAGATCCTTCTGGCGAGGGCGCCATCCTTTCAGATCGCCGAGCACGCTGGCGGCGAGGGGGCGCTTGAACAAATCGTTCGCGATCCGCTGCACGTCTTCCGCGGTCACCGCCTCCAGCGAGGCCAGGAGCTCGTCGACGGTGAACGAGCGCCCGAAATAGATCTCCTCACGAGCGAGCTGGCTCATGCGGGCCGCGGTGGACTCGAGGGACAGCACCAGCCCTCCCTTGAGATGGTCCTTCGCCCGCCGAAGCTCCGCCTCTCCCAGCTTCTCGCCGCGCATCCGCCGGATCTCCTCGGTCGTGAGCCGGATGACCTCCGGCGCCGCGGCACGGCTCGTCCCCGCGTAGATGCTGAAGACACCCGTGTCGGAGTAGGCGGTGACCCCCGAGGAGATCGAGTAGGCGAGACCACGCTTCTCCCGAATGTTCTGGAAGAGCCGGGACGACATCGAGCCTCCGAGCACCGTGTCGAGGATCGCGCACCCGTACCGGTCGGGGTGATCCTGAGCGTACCCGCGAGTGCCGATGCAGACGTGGACCTGCTCGAGCTCGCGCTTCGATCGGGTCACGACACGGGCGGCCACCCGGGGAGCCCGCCCGTTGGTCGGTGACGACCTGGCCTTCAGGCCGGCGAAGTGACGGCGCACGAGCCGCGACGTGGCCTTGTGCTCGAGATGGCCGGCTGCGGCGATCACGATGTTGCGCGGCTGGTAGGTCCGGGCGAAGAACCCGGCGAGGTCTTCCCGGCGCAGCCGGCCCACCGACCGCTTGCTTCCCAGGATCGATCGGCCGAGGGGATGGTCGGGCCAGAAGGCCCCTGCGAACATCTCCATGACGAGGTCGTCCGGCGTGTCCTCGACCATGTTGATCTCTTCGCGGACGACCTTCTTCTCCCGGGCCATCTCGGCGGGATCGAACAGCGGGTTCACCACGATGTCGCCCAGGATGTCGACGGCCCTGGGCAGATGCTCGTCGAGGACCTTGAGATGAAAGGAGGCGTACTCCTTGGCGGTGAAGGCGTCCATGTGCCCGCCGATCGAGTCCATCTCCTCGGCGATCTGCTCGGCCGTGCGGTTCCTGGTCCCCTTGAAGACCATGTGCTCGATGAAGTGGCTGATGCCGCTCTGCTCGGCCGGCTCGTGGCGACTCCCCCGCTTCAGCCACACTCCGACCGCGACGCTCCGCACCCCGGGCACGGCTTCTGTGATGAGGGTGAGGCCGTTGTCGAGAGATTCCTTGACGATCATTGTGGGGCTTGGACGCCACACCGGCGGCTCGGGGGCGGTAGCCCACACTAGCACACGCCGTTGCCATCCCCGGGCCGGCGCAGTCCCCTGGGCAGCTCAGGGGGCGTCGGCGAGCTGACGCACGACGGGCAGAACGGCCTCGGCTGCCATGCGGTGCGCGATCTCGTTCGGGTGTCGGTCCACCGGATGGACCCAGAGCTCAGACGAGCGCCGACCCCGGAAGACGGGGAGCAAGTCAAAGAAGGGCACCCCGGACCCCAGGCAGAAGCGGCCGAGTGTCTCGTGGGGCGCTTCGAAGGGGTACGGTCCCTCGAGGCCGACGAAGAGCGGCCAGACGACCACGAGAAACCGCGCGCCCTGGCGGTTGGACCGTCGGCCCATCTCTCGGATCAGCTCCTGCGTCCTCGCCCAGCCCTCCGGATTCCCCTCGCCCCACATGTCGAGATACCAGCGGGTCGTCTCCCTTCCCACACGCCAGGCACTCACGCGATCCGCGACGAGATCGAAGGTGCGCGAGCGCAGGTGTCCAGGCGGCTCGGCGTCCTCGTCGGGCAGCCGCTCTCGATCGAGGATCCAGTCGTTGATGTAGGTCTGTCGAGCCTGGAACTCCGGCGAGCGGACCGCGTCGTTGAGCGTGAGGGCGTAGATGACGAGGTCCGGCTCGTAGAGAAGAGCCCCTTCGAAGCTGGCCATGAGCTCGGGGAGATCCAGGCCCCGGCGGCCGCAGTTCAGAACCTCGAAGCTCCGGGCCCCGGACTCCTCGAGCAGCTCTTCGAGCACCCGTGTGAGAGTGTGCTCCGCCTTCACCCCCTGCCCCTCGGTGAAGGAGTCCCCGGCGATGGCGATCCTGTAGACGCCCGGGGCCTTCGGCTCCGGGGGGACGTCGCGGAAGCGCAGCTCGTTGTAACGCGACTCCACCGCCCAGGGGTGCCAGCGGGCGATGGAGTCGAAGCGGTGGGGTGCGATGGAAAAATACCGCTCACGGGTGCCGGGGTCGTCCAGGTCGATCTGGAAGTACCTGCGCGGGTTGGAGGGGTAGCAGTCGAGCAGCCTGGTCCAGCCGGCGTCTACGATTCGGCGGGTGGCGAGGTGGCGCTCGGGTGCGAAGCCCACGAGGCGGAGCACCCCCTCCAGGAGAAGGAAAGCGACGAGCAGCGAGCCGGCAGCCAGGGTGAGATTGACCAGCCAGCCTCCAGCGGATCGCTTCAAGACACTCCCCCAGCCGCGGGGTCAGTCGACCCGCATTCGACGTCGCCCGTGTCGTAGGCGACGGCCCACCACTCTCCGAAGCGCCAGGTCCGAGACGGGCGGCCCAGGATCTCGTCGACGTGAGGAGACTGAAGGCGGGACCAGTCCCGCGCGCTGATCAGCAGCACGGGTCGTCCCCGCTCGCGAGCGAGACACGAGACCTCTCGGAGCTGCCTGGGGTCGTCGGGAATGCCCTTGACGAAGACGGCCATCCGCTCTGGATCGCCGAACAGCTGGGCGATGTAGTAGGTCCCCCAGGAGGAGTGGACCTGGAGCATCTCCCGGTCCAGCCCACGGGTCCGCACGAAAGCAAGTAGCTCGTCCTTGCCCGCCGAAGAGTCTCGCGGGAAGGTGGCGTCCGGCCAACGCAGAGCGAGAGACACCCAGAGCACGAGCACCAGCGCCGCCGCGGCACCCATCACCACCCGGCCTCCGACCTGGAGAGACACGGCGAGGGCGAGCACGAGGAACAGGACGGGAAAGGCAAAGTGATGCGGCCACTGGGTGAACGCGCTCGTGGAGGCCAGAGCGAAGGTCACGAGGCCAAGCAGCGCCCAGCCGGCGATCTCGCGCCTCCGCTCGTGCGCCCGCGCGAGGCCCGCCAGCAGGAGCAACCCGCTCAGGAACGCCGGCATCACGTCCAGCGGGGCCGAAGGCAGAGCGACGTTGCGAGGAGCCAGAAGCGACGCGTCGGTCATGTAGCGAGCCAGGCGGGCCGCGCCGGCCTCCACCTGCGCCGGCTCGGCCGAGATCCTGCCCCTGGTCAACGCGGACCCGTACGGTCGCCCGTCGATGTCCACGCTGGCGAGAAGAAGGGCGGTCGGCACGAAGAGGGCGAGGCCACCGGCCAGGAGGACCGGCGCGAGACGTCGCGCTTGGCCGCGGAACGATTCGTCACGTCGGCGCGCTTCCGCCAGCGCGACAAGCGCGAAGAGGCCGATGGCCGGCAGCCACCAGCCGAAGATCAGCTTGACCCAGAGACCGAGGAAGACGGCGCCGCCGGCCACCGCTGCACACCCCCGCGCGCCCAGGAGCCGGTGTCGAAGGTCGGACCGCTCCTGCACGGCGGCGAGGGAGCGGCGCATGGCCAGCAGGGCCACCAGGAGGAGAAGTGCCGAAAGGGCCACGGGGCCCTGATCCACGATGAAGGCCAGGACGAAGGCGGGGAAAACCAGGCTGGCGAGAAGCACGAGGGCGGGGCGCACTCCAAGGAGCCGGGCCGCGAGGAGGATGAAGGCCACGAAGAAGAGGCCCCCTTGAACGCGGGCGGCAACGGGATCGTCGATGAGAAGCCAGAGCGGAAAGAAGACCGCGGCGGGAAAGCTGCCGATGTAGTAGTAGGATCGGAGCGGCAGCCAGAGGCGCGTGAGGGGCAGGCGCAGATCGTAGAGTCCGCATCCGTCCCGGTAGGACGGAAGTTCCTGCCCGAGCGGAGCGGTGGCGCAGCCGAGTGCATGGTAGTGAACGAACTCGTCCATGTTGTAGGGGAGCACTCGCGGGGAGAAGGCCACGAGTGCCACGAGCGCGGCTGCCCCGAGGACGCCGGCCAGGAGACGAGTCGCCGATCGGCGCTTGCCCAAGGTGCGGCTAGGCTAGCCGCGTTCCGCGCAGTTGTGAAGTGCGGGGCCCGACCCTGAGCGAGACCGCCACCGAAGCGCCGGGGGGAAGCACGCGAGGTTGGATCGTCGTGACCCTCGCGTCTGTCCTGGTTCTGGTGTCGATTCCCTTCGACCTCATCCCCCTGCTGCGCGGTCCCGCCCCGTATCCGCCAGAGTGGCAATGGGCCTTCCGGCCCGAGGGACCCGCGCACGCTCTGCTGGCGGCAGCGGCCTGCGCCACCGCCCTGCTCGCCCTCTTGCTGGCTTCGGGTGGGACCTGGGCCCTGGAGCACCCGACCGCCACTCGGCGCGCCCTCGTCGCAGGCGCCGTGGTCCTCGGATGCGGTCTCCAGGTGGGGCTGCTGGCCCGCGAGCCCGGCCATCCTCTCGGCACCCTGTTGTCGCGAGCCCGGTCGCGCTCGTTCACCTCGTACCACTCCGTGGCTATCTCGCCGGAGGCCCGGGATCCGCTCGCGTTCGTTCGGCAGCACGCCCAGAAGCTCCCGGACCTTGGGCAATGGGCGAAGCACGCAGCCACCCATCCACCGGGCCCCGTCCTCTATTACAGAGCCGCTCTCGCCGTGTGCGAGGCATCGCCGACCCTGACGAACACCCTCCTCGCGGCCGCGGAGGTCCCCGATCGGGAGTTCCGCCCACCCGCCACGCGCGCCGCCCGGGCCGCGGCGCTTCTCGGAGCCCTTCTGCTCGGGCTGCTGGGGGCCCTCACCGCCTGGCCAATCGCCCACCTGGCCATGGCCCTGGGGATCGAGGCGATTGCCGCAGCGCGACTGGCGGCGCTGTGGGCCCTTCTCCCGGGACCGGCACTCATGATCCCGCAGTTCGATCACGCCCTGGCCCTGCCGGTGGTCGCGGCCACGACGTTGCTCCTGGCCGCAGGCCGGGGAGCTGGGGTGTGGAGGGCAGCCTTGGCCGGTGCGATCGGCGGCGTGGCGATCTTCACTTCGTACGGTTCAGCGGTCTTCCTCGGGATCGGGGGCGCGGCGGCCTTGGCTGCGTCAGGCGCCGGGCTCGTGCGGCGCCCTGCATTCCTCGCTGGCCTGGCCGGCGGGGTGGCGGCGCTCACGGCCTTCGGCCTTCCAGCGGTCCTTGGACACCATCCCGTGAGAGCCCTGTCGACGGCGCTGTCCATCCATCGCGAAGCGTTCACGGCACCGCGCAGCTATGGGCTCTGGCTGCTCTTCAACCCTCTCGATCTCACCCTCTTCCTCGGCGTGCCGGTGGCGGTCGCCGGCCTCCTGCTCCTGTCTCGTTCGATCCGCCGCGCGACGGGAGGACTGGCCCTCTCGGCCCTCGACCGCTTCCGCCTGGCCACCTTCGCCGGCGTCGGCCTCCTCGTGTTGCTGGGCGTGACGCGCGGCGAAGTGGGGCGCATCTGGATTCCCTTGATGCCCCTCCTTCTCATCGCCAGCCTTGCTGGCCCGACGGCTCCGGGGCGCAAGGACGCGCTCCTTCACGGGACCCTGCTCGCTGCCCTCACCCTGCTGATCGGCAGCTACTGGATCGTCTGAGCGGCCGCTCCCCTCGGGGGCGGCCAGGTGAAGTCCGCTCGGTAAATCAGGATCGACTGCCCGGCCCGACCCACCGGCTTCGATGCCCGGAGACGCTCCATGAGGGGACGGTCCTCGGGATCGAGGTAGACGCCCTGCAGGTTCGTGGCGCTCACGGCGACCACGTCGCCGGGGCGAATCTGCCGCGTGACCCGGGGCGGATGGGGCGCCGCGTAACCGGGCAGGCGTTCGCAGTCGATCCCGTAGTACGCCGGATCGGCGCTTCCGAAATACGACAGCTTGATCTTCTCGACTCCCCGGGCCTCCATCCACGCCCCGAGGCGCTTCAGGTCCTGCCCCCAGTCGAGGTTCGAGTCCACGAGGACCTTCCACCCGTTCTCGGGCCCGCCGGCAATCTCGTTGAAGTAGGCCAGGTGATGAGGGTGGTTGCGCAGCGTGCCTCCCGCGTACCAGGCCGCGAGCAGGGCGACGAGGCTGATGCCGATGGGTCGTCGCCACCGGGCGAGGGCGGACGCCGCTTCGCCCGCGGCGACGAAGAGAAAGGGGAGAACCGGCAGGAGATGGCGGTGTCCGATCTGCAGCCCCCCCCCAAGAGCGAAACCGAGGTAGATCACCATGGGGACCCAGACGAAGGCCACGCTTCGCGGCGGCAGCCGTGGAACGCGCACGATGGCCAGCGCCGCCAGGAGGAGCAGCGGCAGGGGTGTCTTCAGGAGCAACGTGGCGACGAAGTAGTGGGCGAACCCCTCGTCCGAAAGACGACCCGCGAGGAAGGTCCGCCGCCCCTGCGAGTGTGTCATCACGAAGAGGAGGCCGCGGGCGTAGTCTTCGGGCACCACGCCCAGCTCCGCGCCGGCGACGAGCGCCCTCTGCCACAGGCGTTGGTGAGGCCCTTCGAGCGTCGCGCGGAGGTCGGTCTGCACTGCCGGGTCCGTTGAGGGTGCACCCCGGAAGCCATACGAGCCCCAGAGGACGAGGAGCGCCAGGGCCCCGACGCCGGCTTGAAGGCCCACCACGGCTCCCGCCCTGCGCACCCTCCCGACGACGGCTCGAGGCGGGCCGGCCAGCGCGATCTCCAACGGCCCTTGCCCGCCCACGGCCACGGCGCCCAGAACGAGGAGGATGGGACCGAGCACGAGCCCCGAGAACTTGGTTGCAAGGGCGGCGCCTGCAGCCAGCCCGGCGAGGATCAGCCCCCCCCACGTCGCCCGCCTGGTGAGGCGGTCGAAGGCCCAGGCCGAGAGAAACAGGAACAGCGCCAGGGCGACGTCGGTGGTGACGAGGTTGCCGTGGGCAAGCAGGTCCGGCGACAGGGCGGCGAGGACGAGCGCGACCGCGGCTGCCGTCGCGCCGGCCAGTCCCCGAGCTCGCACGAAAACGGCGGCGATCAGTCCCAGCGTCAGCACCACCATCGGCAGCCGACCGAGAAAGAGCAGGCGATCCCCGTCGTTCCACGAGTAGAGGAAGCGCCGTCCAAACTCCCACTGCCGGGCCGTGGTCCACGCCACGTGTTCCGTCTTGACCTTCGGAGAAACGGCCAGGAGCGGCGCCGCCGCGAGCAGCTTCACGAGGGGCGGCTGCTCGGGGTTGAGCCTGTGATCGCCCAGTGCCAGGTGCGTGTACCCGGCCGGCAGGTGAGTCCCCTCGTCGAAGGTGGCGGCGTTGCCCGACAGGGTGTGCAGTGCGAGGCCCGCGTGCGCGGCGAGCACACCAGCAAGGAGCAGGGCCGCCTGTCGTGTGCTCATGGACCCGCCGCGGTCGCGGTGCGCGGCACCACGTCGTCGACGGCCCGCACGAGGGCCTGCGCGGCGATGCGATGGGCGATCTCGTTCGGGTGCTCGTCGCGGGGGCCGTCCACCACCAGGAGGTCCCAGCGCAGGCCATGGTATCGAGGCAGAAGGTCCACCACCCGGGCCCCCGCCTCCGAGGCGGCCTGTGCCACCCTGGCGTGCTCCTCGTGGAACGGGTAGAGCTCGTCCAGGGGATTGCCAAAGAGAGGAAAGATCGCCACGACCAGGGGAACGCCGTGGGATCGGCACAGCCCCCCGATGGCGTGGAGCGCCTTCTGCGCTGCGATCCACCCCGGGTCGTCGTCCGCGTACATCGACCGGAAGTTCCGGACCCGCTCTCGATTCTCGGCGGTGGCGTGCAGGCGCGTTCGCACGAGGCGCACGAGCGCCGAGCCGTCGAGGAACGACTCGAGGGCCGACGGCTCTCGCTCCACCTCCGCCACCCAGTCGGCGGCCCGCCGGGCCTCGGCCGCGTCCTCGTGCTCGCTGTCGTTGAGGACCCAGGCCAGCACGACGACATCCGGCTCGTACTCGAAGCCTTCGGCGGCGAGGCGGGACGCCATCTGGACGGCGTTGAGCCCTGGCTCGGCCAGGACGACGGCCTCCCAGGTCTCCCCCCGCTGCCGTGCCAGACCCCGCTCGAGCCGCTGGGGCCAGGCATCGTCGAAGAGCACGCCGACTCCCCAGGTGAAGGAGTCACCGAGGCAGACGGCTCGCCGCACGCCGTCGGGCCGGGGGATCGTGCGCTCGAGATCCCGATAGCCCTGGGAGTTGATCGGGCGCCGCTGGCGCCCGTCGGTGCGGACCGGGGCGTAGCCTCCGCTCTCGCTGGCCGGGTCAAAGAGGCGGGCAAGGCCCTCGGCAAGCGCGAGCGAGACGAGGAGACCGACCATCAGGAGAACGATCTCGCCCCGGCGCGCGCGATCGGCCACGGGATCATCATAATGCAGCGCCGGGCGCCGGGTCCTGTCCGAGCGCCGTGGTATGCTCGTTCGCGTCGATGCGGCTGCGTTCCTCGCGTGCCTGCAAGCCTGTCCCCGCTCGAACCGTCGGGGGAGGGAATCGCCTTGTTCTGACGATCGGAGCGTTTCTCCTCGGGACCGTCTCGGCCGGGGCTCAGCCCATCTTCGACCAGGACCAGATCGACCTCACCGGGCGGCAGAACCTGACGCTGGGCGCGGGCGCCCGGGCCTACGGAATGGGCGGGGCGTTCCTGGCCCGGGCCGACGATGCCACGGCCGCCTCCTGGAACCCCGCCGGGTTGAGCTACCTGCGACTCCCGGAGGTCACGTTCGTCGGCAACCACAACTCCTACCTGACCGAAGGGATCAAGACCGATTCCTTCGAGGGCGGCTCGTTCGACTTTGCGGCATTCACCTGGCCCGTCGCGTTTCGCGGCGTCCACGGGTCGGTCCAGGTGAGCTATCAGAGAGCCATCGGTTTCGACGGAACCCGTCAGATCAACTTCGGTGACGGACGCCGGACGGAGGGGCAGAGCAACGGCGGTTTCGACGTCCTGGCTTTCGGCACCGGCTTTCGGCCCACCCGGCGCCTGCGGGTCGGCTTCACCGTGAACCGGTGGCTGAACGGCTACGAGCAGGAACTGGTTCGCCTCCTCCCCGGCAACCTCCGCCCGATTCGGGAGTTCGAGCTGGATTTCCGGCCGCGGGGCTGGAACTTCAATCTGGGGGTCATCTGGTCGGCCAGCGACACGCTCAACCTCGGCCTGGTCGTGAAGACCCCGTTCGGGGCCGACGTGAAGCTCAGCAAGGCGCGAGCCGACACGTGGGACAGCGACTCCGGCTTCGAAGAACAGACGTTCAACGCCCACACCAGCGACGACGTCCGCATCGACTTCCCGGCCTCGGTAGGCTTCGGCATCTCCTGGCGAGCCCGCGACACCCTCACGCTCTCCGCGGACTTCACTCAGACCGGCTGGTCCGAGGCACACATCTTCAACTACTTCACGCTCCCGGTCACGCCGCGCCGGGAGGACCCGTCGGATCCGATCGTTCGCCCTCCGGCGAACGTCTTCGAGGAGTTGCCGTATCCGACCCTGATCTCCGAGCAGGTCGACGCGCAGCAGTTCCGGGCCGGCGTGGAGTGGGTCGTGATCTCGAGTCCTCGCCTCAAGATCCCCGTGCGAGCGGGTTACTTCAACGACCGGCAGATCACGGCCTCTCCGGATGGCAGCGTCCCGCGCTACAACGGGGTCACCGTGGGGACGGGCCTCATCCTGGGTCCCCTGCTCTTCGACGTGGCCTATCTGCTCGAGTTCGGCAGCGATGTCGTCGACGTCCCAGTGCCGGACCCGACCAACGACACGCCCACGACGGTCCCTGTTCGATTCTCGTTGCGCACCCAGCGCTTCTTCGCCTCGGTGATCTACCGCTTCGGCGGCCGACCCTAACAATCTCCACACGGGCTCCGACGACGTCGTTCGGTCCGGGGCGCGCCTACGCCGTCACTCGCCGTCGTCCGGGTCGCGGGCGTAGACCTTGACGGCGTCCCAGCGCTTGAGGAGGACCTGGCCGGGGGCGAAGCCCCGGGGCTTGCGGACGTCGGCCACGCGGCAGACGTGCACCTCGACCTTGCCGCGACTCCCCCGCGCCCTGGAGTGCCAGGCCGCGAGCCGGGCGGCATGGTCGACGACGCTCCGCGGGAGCTCGTCGAGCTCGTCGGGATTCCGCACCACGACGTGGCTGCCCGCAGGGCCGGCAACGTGGAGCCACAGATCGGGAGGTGCGGCGAGGCCGAAGGTCAGACGATCGTTGTCCGCATCCCCCTTGCCCACGAGGATCTCGAAGCCGTCGATCTCGTACGAGCGGTAACCGCGTCCCTTGCTGCCCACCACGCTCTCCTACACCGGCGTCACGTGCTGTCCGGCATGCTACGCTCCGCGCGATCGCGTCTTCAAGGCAGAGGGACTCCCATGAATGATTTCGATCTCGATCCCGAGGAAGTGAAGCGGCTGGGCTACCGAGCGGCCGATCTGGTCGCCGCCCACACCGCCGGGCTCCGGGAGGGCCCGGTCTTCGGCAAGGTCGGCGATTCCGCGGGTGTCTTCGACCAGCCGCTCCCCGAGACTGGCCGCTCCGCCGACGAGGTCCTCGACGCGACACGGGACCACGTCCTGACCCACCCTTTCGGAAACTCCCATCCGCGCTTCTTCGCCTTCATCAACGCAACCGCCGACCCGCTGGGCACCGTGGCCGAGTACCTCGCCGCCGGCATGAACAGCAACTGCTGGGGCGGGGACCACGCCGCCATCCACGTCGAGGACCGGGTCGTCCGCTGGCTGGCCGAGATCCTGGGCCTCCCGGCCTCCGCCGAGGGGATCCTGACCTCCGGCGGGTCCATGGCCAACTTCACTGCGCTCGCCGCTGCACGCCGCGCGATGTCGCCTGACGTGCGGGAGACGGGCTTTGCCGGGACACCTCCCCTGGTCGTGTATGCGTCCGACGAGGTCCACAACTGCGTCGACAAGGCCGTCGACCTGCTGGGCATCGGCAGGCGGCAGCTCCGCATCCTCCCGACGGACGATAGGTTTCGGCTCCGGACGGGCGACGTGAAGAAGGCCATCGCCTCCGACCGGCGAGCGGGGCTTCGACCGGCCATCGTCGTGGGCAACGCCGGCACCGTAAACACGGGAGCCATCGATCCGCTGGAGGAGCTCGCGGATCTGTGCGCCCGAGAGGAGCTCTGGTTTCACGTGGATGGGGCGTACGGCGCCATGGCGTGTGTCTCGAAAGAGCTCCGACCGCTCTTCGCGGGCCTCGAGCGGGCCGACTCGGTGGCCGCCGATCCGCACAAGTGGCTCTACATGCCCTACGAGGCCGGCGCCACTCTGGTGCGCGAGCCGGGGCGCCTGGCCGACGCGTTCCGTCGGCCCGCCGCCTATCTGGTCCACGATCCGGACAGCCCGGTGGCGGGGCCGGTGAGCTTCAACGACCGCGGACCCGAGCTGTCCCGCGGCTTCAAGGCCCTCAAGGTCTGGATGGGGCTCCAGCGACACGGGCGGCGGGGATACGCGGCCGCGGTGGAGCACGACGTGGCGTTGGCCCGCTTCCTGGCCGACGAGGTGAGGGAGAGAGAGGACTTCGAGCTGCTCGCCGAGCCGGGTCTCTCCATCGTGAACTTCCGCTTCCGCCCCGCAGGCGTGGCCCTCGGGGACAACGCTCTCGATGGGCTCAACCGCCGGATCGTCAACCGGCTGGTGGGGAGCGGGGCATTTTTCTTCGCCCCCACGATCCTTCGGGGGCGGACCTCGCTGCGGGTGGCGATCGTGAACTTCCGAACGCAGGAGGACGATCTCAGGGCCCTTCTGGACGAGGCCGCCCACGCCGGCCGCGGCCTTCTGGACGGCGAGGTGCCGGAATAGGCGCTGCCAGCGACGGGCGCCAGCCAGCGCTACCTTCCCCGAAGTTTCAGGATCGAATAAGGTTGGCCCTACGGTCCCCCGTTCAAACCCCCTGACCCTCCCCGGCATCTCATCATTCGGAGAGGAGTGATGGGGAATGGACTCGCGGGGACCATGCTCGGAGAAGCGCACATTCCAACCGGCATCGTCGACGACCGCCGGGCCGCGGAGTGGCGGCTCGTCCAGGAGGCCCAGGGGGGAGACCTCGGGGCCTTCGAGCGTCTCTATCGCGAGAACGAGCGGAGGGTCTTCGCCTTGTGCATGAGGCTGTCGTCCAACCCCGAGCTCGCCGAGGAGCTGACCCAGCTGGTCTTCATCCGGGCGTGGAGGAAGCTCGGCTCCTTCCGGGGCCAGAGCTCCTTCTCCTCGTGGCTCTACCCCCTCACCGTGAACGTGGCCCGATCCGAGCGGCGGTCGCGGATGCGCCGTCTGGCCCGGGTCTTCGCCACAGACGACGTGGAGGCACTCGAGCCCACGCCGAAGGCGCCCGCCCCGGAGACGGGCTTCGACCTGGAGAAGGCCATGGCCGCGCTGCCTCCGGGCGCTCGGGCCGTGTTCGTGCTCCACGACGTGGAGGGCCGGACCCACGAGGAGATCGCGTCGCTTCTGGGGCTCGCTTCCGGGACCTCCAAGGCGCAGCTCCACCGCGCCCGCAGGCTACTGAGAGAGGCACTGGGATCATGACCTGCCAGGAGCTGGACGCCCGCCTCGACGGCTGGGTAGATCGAACCCTGCCGGAAGAGCAGGGGCTGGAGGTGGAGTCCCACCTCGCCGAGTGCGCCAGGTGCCGGAACGAAGAGCGGCAGCTCCGTCAGCTGCTGACCCACGCGGCGGCCCTTCCCCGCTCGGTGTCTCCGCCCCGCGACCTTTGGCCGGAGGTTTCGCGGAGGATCGAGCGCGGACGAGCTTGGTCCTGGCCTCGGGGCTCCTGGCAGCCGGCCCTCGCCGTCGCCGCCGCGGTGGTCGTCGCGGTCGTCGCGGTCGTCCTGGAGCAGCAGACACCGTCGCCCGTGCACACCGTGGTCATCCCCAGCCCGGCCGCGGGGTCTCCGTACTCGATGCGACCCGCCTCCGTTCAGATGGATCCGGGCCTGATCGCCATGGAGAAGGACTACCAGGCCGCCGCCAACGCGCTTCTCGCTGTCCTGCAGGAGCGGAGGGATGAGCTGGAGCCCGAGACCCTCGCCGGCGTCGAGCGCAACTTGGCCGTGATCGACGAGGCGCTCGCCGAGGTGCATAGAGCGCTCGAAAAGGACCCGGCCCGCCCCGAGCTGGGCCGGATGCTCGTTTCGACACACCGCAAGAGGGTCGACGTGCTTCGGAAGATGGTCAAGTTGTCGACTGCTCTCTAGACGAATGGATAAGGAGAAAACCATGAAGCGCGCAGCGCTCACCCTGATGTCGGTCCTGGTCTTCCCGGTCGGGCTCCTTGCCCAGACCACCGTGGACAAGCGGTTCCCGGCAACCGCGAATGGGGTCGTGGAGATCGAGGTCCCTGCTGGCTCCGTCAAGGTCGTCGGCTGGAGCAACGCAGAAGTCCGGATCACGGGCACTCTCGCCGCCGGCGCCGAGCTGGGTTTCGACAACGAGGGCCACGGCACCATGATCGAGATCGAGAGCGAGAGCCATCCCTCGCACTCGGTGTCGGACATCGAGGTTCACGTGCCCTTTGGCAGCCAGGTCGCGGTCGAGGGTGTCGAGCTCGACATCGACGTGACCGGCGTGACCGGCAGCGTCGAGGCCGAGACGGTCAACGGCTCGATCGCCCAGAGCGGCGCCGCCAGGGACGTCAGCATCCAGAGCGTGAACGGC
>CAXMOH010000289.1:0-2327 GCA_964194855.1 uncultured Hyphomicrobium sp. | reverse complement strand
CATGGTGACAGCAGAGGGCGGGGTCAAGGTCCTCGACTTCGGCCTGGCCAAGGCGATGGGGATCCACCCGCTCTCGGGGAGCTCGGGCCAGGAGTCCCAGTCCCCCACCCTGGCCCCGGGGATGACGCAGGCGGGGATGCTTCTGGGGACCGCCGGCTACATGAGCCCCGAGCAGGCCCGGGGCAAGGCGGTCGACCGCCGGACCGACAACTGGGCCTTCGGGTGCGTTCTTTTCGAGATGCTCGGGGGCCGCAAGGCTTTCGACGGCGAGACGGTGACCGACGTCCTGGGGGCGATCGTCCACAAGGACCCGGAGATCGACAAGCTGCCCTCCGACGTGCCGCCGAGGATCCGGCGCCTGATCCAGCAGTGTCTGCATAAGGACGTCTCGCGCCGACTCCAGTCGATTGGGGACGCGCGCATCGCGCTCGAGGAGTGGCTCGAGAATCCGGAGGCGATGGACGTGGCCGCCGTCCACACACCCCGGGGCTGGCGGCGCTGGGCGCCGTGGGCGGCCGCGTTCATCGCGGGAGTGGCCGGGCTCGCCGCGGGGGCGCTTCTCTTCCGGCCATCGTCGCCGGATTCCGCACAGCGGGTGCTGCACGCCTCGATTCTGCTGGAAGCCACGCTCTGGCAGACCAACGGCTCCAACGTGGCCGTCAGTCCGGACGGACGGATGCTCGTGTACGTGGCGCGAAACGCCGACGACGTGCCCGAGATCGTCCTGCGCCCGCTCGACCGGCTGGCCACGACTCCTCTGGTGGCCCCCGCCGGCCACCCCTTCTTCTCTCCGGACGGCGAGTGGCTCGGCTTCGCGGATCGGACGACCATCAAGAAGATGCCCATCCACGGCGGCACCGCCATCACGCTCGCCGAGGTCGATCGGAGTCTCGGAGCGACCTGGGGGACGGACGGCACCATCGTGTTCGCCCCGCGCCGCGGGGGACTGATGAGGGTCTCGGCCTCGGGGGGCGAGCCGGAGCCTCTCACCACCCTCGACGAGGAGAAGGGGGAGATCAGCCACCGCTGGCCCCACTGGCTTCCGGACGAACAGGCGGTGCTCTTCACGTCGAGCGCGAGGTTCAACAACACGATCGAGGTCGTCCAGGTGTCGACGGGCGAGCGGAAGGTCATCCACGAGGGCGGGAGCGACGCGCGCTACGTGTCGACGGGACACATTCTGTTCCTGGAGGGGAGCACCCTCTTCGCCCGCCCCTTCGATCCGGACCGGCTCGAGCCGACCGGGCCGCACATGCCGGTCCTCGAGGGCCTGGCGTCGAGCCCCAGCTCCGCGGGCCACCTGGGCGTGTCGCAGGCGGGGCTGCTGGCCTATGTCGGGGGAGCTCTGGACGCCGAGCCGTATCGGCTGTTCCGAATGGACCGTGAGGGCCGGGGCGAGGTCCTGTGGGAGGAAGCCGGGTTCCACGCCGGCCCGCGGTTCTCTCCCGACGGGCGGCGGCTGGCGGTGACCGTCTTCCAGGACGGCAACTTCGACGTGTGGGTCTACGACCTCGACCGTCGGGTGTCGACACGCGTCACCCACGCCCCGGGCTACGACGCCGACCATCTCTGGTCGCCGGACGGGCAGTATCTGGTGTTCGCCTCCAACCGGGACGCGAGCGGGGAGGAGTTCTCGGTGTACCGAAAGAGGGCGGACGGCTCCGGAGAGGCCGAGCTCCTCGTGCAATGCGACACCGGCTGCTGGCCGCTTTCGCTTTCCGGGGACGGTCGCCTCGTCGCGCTGACGACGTTGTCCTCGGACAGCGGGAATACCGACATCTTCATCGCCACCCTCGACGGCTCGGGCGAGATGGAGCCCTACCTCGCCACGTCGTTCCAGGAGTCGGATCCTGCGTTCTCCCCCGACGGCCGGTGGATCGCCTATCGCTCGAACGAGTCCGGAGAGTCGCGGGTCTACGTGCAGTCCTATCCCGCGGGGTCCGGCAAGTGGATCGTCTCGAATGACGCCGGGGGGGTGCCGACCTGGTCCCGCGACGGCCGCGAGCTCTACTACCGTACGCCAGACGGCCTGATGGTCGTCCCCATGGGGAGGGCCGGGACCGAGCTCCAGCCCGGGATTGCCAGCGAGCTCCTCACGGGGTCGGTCGTTGGAGGGAGCAACGGGGTTGCCTTCACGGGAGGCTGGGTCTTCAACGACTACACCGCCGCCCCTGACGGCGGCAGCTTCGTGATGCTGCAGCGAGAGAGGGAAGCGACGATGGACTCGATCCAGCTGGTCTCGAACTGGTTCGAGGAGCTGCGGCGGCTGACCCGCTCGAGCCGCGCGGGAGATGGAGAATCGCGATGATCGGAAAAACGTTTTCGCA
>CAXMOH010000288.1:0-9712 GCA_964194855.1 uncultured Hyphomicrobium sp. | reverse complement strand
CTGACGAAACCAAGCCTCCCATGGCCTCACCCCACCCCCATCTTTCCAAGCAGGAAGACACGCCAGAAAGCAGAGCGGCTGAGTCACGCCCGAGGATGCGTTTTCTTGTAGACCTCCAGTAGCTGGCGGGTGTCCACGTGGGTGTAGCGCTGGGTGGTCGAGAGGCTCGCATGGCCGAGGAGCTCCTGGATCGCCCGCAGGTCCGCCCCCCGGGCGAGCAGGTGGGTGGCGAAGCTGTGACGCAGGGTGTGGGGACTGCAACGGCGCGTGAGGGAGACCTGGCGGACCCGCCGGCCGACCAGCGCTCGAACGCTGCGGTCGGACAGGCGCCCTCCCCGGAGGTTGATGAAGACGGCGTCTGTCTTCGGCCGCAGCCCCGCCCGGGCGGCGAGCCAGGCCCGAAGCGCCGTTCGGGCTCGGGTGCCAAAGGGCACGATGCGTTCCTTGCTCCCCTTGCCCAGGACCCGGACCATGCGGGCTTCCAGGTCGACCTCCCCCACGTCGAGGCCTACGAGCTCGGCCGAGCGGATCCCGGTGGCGTAGAGGAGCTCGAGAAGCGCACGGGCGCGAACCGCTGACGCGTCGTCGCCGGGCACGTCGAGAAGCCCGTCGACCTGGGCCTCGTCGAGAGGCGTCGGAATCCTCTTCTCGAGGCGCGGGGACTGGAGCGCCCGGGCGGGGTTCTTGTCGAGGACACCCTCGCGACACAGGAATTGGAAAAAGGTCCGGACACCCGCCAGCTTTCGCGCCGAGGACGTCTTCTTGAGGCCACGGCGGTGCAGCTCCGCGAGGAAGCCTCGGATGAGAACGTGGTCCACATCCTCGGGCCGTGCCGCGCGTCCGAGCACGCCTTCGAGATAGTCCGAGAGCTGGTTCAGGTCGTCGCCGTAGGCGCGGATGGTGTGGCGTGAGGCGTTTCGCTCGCGCTCGAGGTGGCGGAGGAAGGCCTGTGTGGCGGCGCGCATGGCGCTGGTCGCCTCTAGGAGCCCGTGGAGGCCGTGGCCTCCGCGCCGGGTCCCGGGGCCGCGTCCGACCCGATCTGCGAGCGAAAGCGTTCGAGGCTCTCGAGGGCTCGATGTGCCACGGCGAGGCGCCGCCGCGCCCTGTCGCGGATCCGCCGGGGGAGCTCGGGGAGAAGCCCGAAAGCGATGTTCGTGGGCTGGTAGTTGTCGGCAGGGCTTCGTGCGATGTAGCGACCCAGCGCCCCAAGAGCCGTGTCCTCCGGGAAGGCGAGCGGAGCGCGCCCTTTCACCCTGAGGAATGCGCCGATCCCGGCGAGGAGACCCGAGGCCGCGGACTCCACGTAGCCCTCGACACCGGACATCTGTCCGGCAAAGAAGAGCCCGCTGCGCCGGCGAGTCTCGAACGTCGGCTCAAGGACGAGGGGGGCGTTGACGTACGTGTTGCGGTGGATCATCCCGTAGCGAACGAACGCGGCCTCTTCGAGCCCGGGGATCATCTGGAAGACCCGCTTCTGCTCACCCCATTTGAGATGGGTCTGGAAGCCGACCATCGAGTAGTGGCTCGCGGCCAGGTTGTCCTGCCTGAGCTGCACCACCGCGTGGGGGCGCCGCCCGGTGCGGGGGTCGGTGAGGCCCACCGGCTTCATCGGCCCGAAGCGGAGGGTGTCCCGGCCCCGGCCTGCGATGACCTCGACGGGCAGGCAGCCCTCGAAGAATCGCCCCTTCTCGAAGTCGTGACCGCTCGTGCACTCCGCGGCCACCAGGGCTTCGTGGAACCGGTCGTACTCCCGGTCGCTCATGGGGCAGTTGAGGTAGTCGTCGCCACCCTTGCCGTAGCGGGAGGCTCGAAAAGCCGTCTCGAGGTCGATGCTGTCCGCTTCGACGACCGGGCTCACGGCGTCGAAGAAGTAGAGGTGACTCTGCCCAACGAAAGCGGCCACGTCCTCGGCCAGGCTGTCGGAGGTGAGCGGACCCGTGGCGACGATGGTGACCGGGTCCTCGGGGATCCGGGACACCTCCTGGCGGTGGATGCGGATCTCGGCTCGGGACTCCACCTCCTCGGTGATCCGGCGGGCGAACAGGCCCCGATCGACCGCAAGGGCCGAGCCCGCGGGAACCCGGACCTCGGCGGCCACGCGCAGGATGAGCGAGTCCAGCCGCCGCATCTCCTCCTTCAGGAGGCCCGCGGCCTGATCGAGAGCGTTGCCGCGCAGGCTGTTGGAGCACACCAGCTCCGCCAGGTCGCCCGACTGGTGGACCGGGGTCTGTCGCACCGGCCGCATCTCGTGCAGGTCCACGGCCACCCCGCGCCGCGCGAGCTGCCACGCGGCCTCACAGCCGGCGAGGCCTCCGCCAACAATCGTCACCCGGGGTGTCATCGAGGCCCCAGTATAGCGAACCGCGGGGTCCGGTCCGGTCCGGTCCCACTCAGGCCGCGCGCTTGTAGTGGCACTCCTCGTTGGCGCAGAAGACCACCTTGCCCTCTTTCTTCGTCTCCTTCTGGAGGAGATAGGGCCGACCGCAGTCGGGGCAGGTCTCGGCGATGGGTCGGTGGTAGGCCGTGAACTTGCAGTCCGGATAGCGGGTGCAGCCGTAGAAAGATCGGCCCCACTTCCCCTTCCGCTCGACCACCTCGCCCTCGTGGCACTCCGGGCACGTTAGGCCGATCTTCTTCGCTTCCTTCTTCTTGATGTACTTGCAGTCGGGGTAGTTGCTGCACGCGATGAAGGGACCGAAGCGCCCCCGGCGCCACATGAGGTCATTTTTGCATTCGGGGCATTTCTCGTCGATGGGCTTGAGCTGCTCGACCTGGAGCTTGCCGCCCTCCCCGCGCACGAGACGGCGCGTCTCCTTGCAATCGGGGTACTTCGAGCACGCGAGGAAGGGCCCGTAGCGGCCCTTCTTGAGGATCATCGGCTCGCCGTCCTTGGGGCAGGTGGTCCCGGCGACGTCCTCGTGAACCTCGGGCGTGTCGGTTCCCTCACCGCCCGCGAGCTGACGGGTGTTCTTGCAGTCGGGATAGCCGGAGCAGGCCAGGAACTTCCCGTAGCGGCCCCACTTGATGACCATTTTCGAGCCGCACTTGTCGCAGACCTCGTCCGTCTTCTCCTCCAGGCGCTTGATGTCCTTCATCTCCGCCTGGGCTTTTTCCAGATTCTTCTCGAACTTCTTCCAGAACTGGTGGAGGGTGTTCAGGAAGCTGTCCTTGCCCTCCTCGATCTGGTCCAGCTCCTGCTCCATCGCCGCTGTGTACTCCACGTTCATGATGTCGGCGAAATGGACGGTGAGGAGGTCGACGATCACGAAGCCGAGCTCGGTGGGCCACAGTCGAGCTTCGCGCTTCTCGATGTACTCGCGGGTCGCGATGGTGGCGATGATGCTCGCGTACGTGGAGGGGCGACCGATGCCGTTCTCCTCCAGCTCCTTCACCAGGCTGGCCTCGCTGAAGCGGGGCGGGGGCTGGGTGAAGTGCTGGTCGGTGTCGAGCTTCTCGAGGGAGACGGACTGGCCCTCCTCGAGGCTGGGAAGCTGGTCGCCCTTCTCCGGCTCGGTGTCGTCCGCTTGAAGGCCCGACTCTTCCACGGGCTTCTTCGTCTCGACCTTCTCTTCGCGAGTCTCCTCGTAGACCGCGAGGAAGCCCTTGAACTTGAGGACGGAGCCCTTGGCGCGAAGCAGATACGCGGGGCGCTTGCCGGGTGGCGTGGCGCCGACGTCCACCACGGTCTCGTCGTAGAGGGCGGGCAGCATCTGGGAGGCCACGAAGCGGTTCCAGATGAGGGTATACAGCGCCAGCTGGTCCTTGGTCAGGAAGCGCTTGATGGACTGCGGGGTCCGCGACATGTCGGTGGGCCGGATGGCCTCGTGGGCGTCCTGAGCACCCTTCTTGGAACGGTAGACGTTTGGTTTCTCCGGCACGTACTCGGCCCCGTAGGTGCCGGTGATGTGCTCGCGCGCTGCGGCCAGCGCATCCGCGGAGATCCGAGTGGAGTCGGTGCGCATGTAGGTGATGAGGCCGGAGCTGTCTTCGCCACCGAGCTCCATCCCTTCGTAGAGCTTCTGGGCGACCTGCATGGTTCTCCGCACCGGGAAGCGCAGCTTGCGGAAGGCATCCTGCTGAAGCTTGGACGTTATGAAGGGCGGAACCGGCCGGCGCTTGCGCTCCCGCGCCTGGATCTTGTCGATACGGAAAGCCGCCGCCTCCAGGTCCTTCCGGACCGTGTCGGCCTCTTTCTGGTTGCCTATCTCGATTCGCTTCTTGTCTCTCTTCAGGAGGTTGGCGCCGAAAACGGGGGGCCGTCCCGCATCCAGGTGCGCCTGGACGGTCCAGTATTCCTCGGGCTTGAAGGCCTTGATCTCGCGTTCGCGGTCGCAGATGAGCTTGAGCGCCACCGACTGCACGCGGCCGGCGCTCAGGCCCCGGCGCACCTTCTCCCAGAGAATCGGGCTGACCTTGTAGCCCACCAGCCGATCGAGCACGCGGCGGGCCTGCTGTGCGTCCACCTTCCTGGTGTCCACGGCGACCGGGTTCTCGAAGGCCGCCAGGATGGCCCCTTTTGTGATCTCGTTGAAGACCACCCGTCGGAACTTGGCCTTCGACTTCTTTGTGCGACCGCCCAGCTCCTCGGCCAGGTGCCAGCAGATGGCTTCGCCTTCCCGGTCGGGGTCGGCCGCCAAGTACACCGCATCGGCCCCCTTCGCGGCTTTCTTGAGCTCGTCGAGCACCTTCTTGCGCGCGGGCAGCGGCTCGTAGTCCACGGCGAACCCGCGCTCGACGTCGACGCCCAGCTTCTTCTTGGGCAGGTCGCGCACGTGTCCCATGGAGGCTTTCACGGTGAAGCCCCGCCCGAGGTACTTGTTGATGGTCTTCGCCTTCGCGGGCGATTCGACGATGACCAGGTTCTTTGCCACGACCCTAGCTTCTCACGAACAGCGGTCCGGGCAGTCGCCGGACCCGTTCGGCGATCTCCAGCTCGCCGAGCCGAGCCAGCAGCTTGGGCAGCCCCAGGCCGCACCGGACGGCGATCTCCTCGACGCTGGACGGTGCGTCCCGTCGAAGCGCCGCGAGGACCTCGTCTCCCGTGTCTGTCTCTTCCTCCGCTGCCCGGCGAGGGCCGCGGCGCAGTTCCTCGAGGACGTCCCCGGCGTGGCGGATGACCGCCGCCCCGTCCCGGAGGAGCGCGTTGGTTCCCGAGGCGCCGGGCCACGTGGGGTGGCCGGGCACCGCCATCACGTCGCGTCCCTCGTCCTGGGCCTCTCGGGCGGTGATGAGGGCGCCGCTCTTCTGGCCGGCCTCCAGCACCACCACGGCCCGCCCCCATCCCGCGATGACGCGGTTGCGTCTCGGGAAGTTCCCTTTGGAGGGCGCGGCCTCGAGCGGGAACTCGCTGACAACCGCTCCGTGGCGCTTCGCGATGCTCAGGGCGAGCTCCTGATTCTCCCTGGGATACACCCGCCCGAGCCCGGAGCCGAGCACGGCCACTGTTCGACCGCCCGCGTCCAGCGCCCCACGATGGGCCGCGGCGTCGATGCCCCGAGCCAGCCCGGAGACGACCGTCAGGCCCGCCCCGGCGAGATCCCGGGCGAGCACCCGGGCGAAGGCGAGGCCCTGGGGGGTAGCCGCCCGGGAGCCCACGAGAGCCACCGAGCGCTCCCCTTCGTCCGGCACGAGCGTGCCCTTGACGTAGAGGGCGGGTGGCGGATCGAACGATTGGGCGAGCCACACCGGGTAGTCGGGCTCACCCAGGCCGATGAGCCTGGTTCCCCGTGCCTGGGCCCGGGCCTGCTCCGCCTCGGCGAACCGACGCGCTTTGCCGTTTCTCAGCCGAGCCCTGGCGGCCTCGGGAAGAAGGTCCTTGTGGGCGTCGGGATGGGCGAGTGTCTCGCCGAGGCGCCCGTCGGCAAGGAGCGCTCTGCGACCACGCGGGCCGAGACCAGGCAACTGAGACAGCGTGAGATGGTCGAGAATCGTCTGCTCCATTCTGGACGTGTCCTTATGCCTAGGACTCGTGGCCGACCCGAAACTATGGGTGTCCCTGGGAGAGCGCCTGATTCTAGAGCCGAACCCGTGCCTGTCAAGGTCCGGAGACCCCGGGGTTTCTGTCCGCGGAGGTGATCAGCCACTGTCCCCCGGGGGCGTCAGCCCACGCCGGGGGCGGGCCAGACCGGCTGATTTGCAATGATTTGACATCCGAATCGGCCGGCGTGACGTATGCATAGAGCATGGGATTGCGCACCAACCCGGGCCCCCGGCAGCGACCTGCAGGCCGCCGGGGAGTCCGCTGGCACCTGCCTTGCTTTGCCCCGAACCGACGGCTACCATCGATTGGATTCCCTTTGAGAGGAGGCTCACGGTGAAGCGGGCGCTTTTACTACTCCCCTTCTTCCTCGGCCCTGTTTCGGCTCCGGCGGCGAGCAAGTCCGCCCAGGAGGTGAAATTCGGGATCGATGTCGCGCAGAAGGGCATGTGGCGCGAGGCGCTGTTCCGCTTCGAGAAGGCCGTCCAGGACGACCCTCAGAACCCATCTGCCCTCAACAACCTGGCCGTGGCACTCGAGCAGATGGGCGACTTCCAGAAGGCCCGCGAGAACTACGAGCGGGCACTCGAGCTCAAGCCCGACGATCTGTACATCCAGCAGAACTACGACCTCTTCCGCGAAGCCGACGACAAGCGCAACCGCAAGAAGCGGAGGAGGCGGCGCCGATGATGATGATGCGTGGCGTTGCCCTGCTCTTGGCCGTAATCGTCTCCGGCTGTGCCTCCTTCGTCGAGGTGCCAGTCGAGACACCGCTCAAATCCAAGCTGGACGTCAGCCGGTTCAGGCGGATCCTGATCGCCGGCTTCGTGACCGACCTCCGGGACGCCGACGTCGACCTCTCCGCGGAGACCTCGCGACTGCTGCAGAACCAGCTCCGATCCAACACCCGCATCCAGGTGCTCGAGCCCGACCGGCCTCCGTTGCAGGACGCGCTCGACAACATCCTCGCGCGGTTGGACGAAGAGGGCTCCTACGTCAGCGAGGAGAAGGAGCAATACGCTCTCGAGGCCGATCGCCTTCTCGAGGACCCGGAGTTCTGGCGGAAGATGGGAGAGGAGTACCAGCAGCCTCTCATCGTGACCGGACGTCTCGGCTTCCAGGGCCAGAACCGCTCGGGCTTCCAGCCCGAGGAGCGGGTCGTGCGGGACTCGGGCGGAAGCCCTCGCCTCGTGCGCGGCAACCGATACTCGGAGCGGAAGGGCTTCACACTCAGCGCCGAGCTCTACTTCATAGACTCCAAGACGGGCGAGCTCATTCACAAGGAACGCTTCACTGAAGAAGTGCTCTACGGAGCGCGGCAGCGGGTTTCTCCGCTGTCCTCCTATTTCGAGCTCATGGACCGCCTCCTGCCCAACTTCCTCGGGGTGATCACGCCCCAGAGAATCCGCGGGACGCGCGTCCTTCTGCGTTAGGGGATCCCCGATGCGTACGATGTTTCGAACCAGCAAGAGGTGGCGTCGTCTCGCCGCCACCCCCGTGCTGCTGAGCCTGGTCGCTCTTGCGACGCCGCCGGAGGCTGCGGCCCAGTACATCCCGTACTACGGAAAGAACAAGGTCAAGTACGACAACTTCGCATGGCGGATCTACAAGAGCCCCCACTTCGAGGTCTATTACTACCCCGAGTTCGAGCAGCACCTCGGGCGGTTGGTCTCGTACCTCGAGAGCTCCTACCTCCAGATCTCGACCGGGCTCAAGCACGAGATGTCGGCGCCGATCCCGGTCATCTTCTACAAGACCCACTCCGAGTTCGAGCAGACGAACCTCTTCCCCGCCTTCGTCCCGGAGGGGGTGGCGGCGTTCACCGAACCGGTCAAGAACCGCATCGTGCTCCCCATCGACGAGCCGCCCGATCAGCTCCAGGGGCTCATCACGCACGAGATGGTCCACGCGTTCGCCTTCGACCTGATCCCCCGGGGGATCGGCTTCGGCATCTCACAGAGCCCCATCCCGCTGTGGGTGGACGAGGGCCTCGCAGACTACTTCCGAGGCATCTGGGAGCCCCTCGACCTGATGATGGTTCGCGACGCCGCGATCACCGACCGTGTCCCGAAGCTGTCGCAAGCCGCGTTTCAACCCCTGTCCGGTCGGCTCGTGTACAACCTCGGCCACGCCGCGTTCGAGTTCATCGAGAGCCGCTACGGCAAGGAGGGAATCCGCCAGTTCCTCTACGCCATGCGCAAGGGGATTCTCGGCGGCTCGCCACAGAACCTCTTCCGGCAGGCCTTCCGCACGACCCCCGAGGAATTCGACACCGACTTCGACCGATGGCTGAAGGAGCGGTTCAAGCCCTACCGGGACCTCCAGCGCCCCGACGACTTCGGGCGCGATCTCTCGCCCAACATCCGGAAGGGTCCCTTCACCCAGGCCTACGGTTTCACCCCGAGCCCGTCGGGCGAGATCGCGGCGATCATCACCGTCAACACGAAGGACTCCGAGGCTGATGTCGTGCTGATCTCGACCCGGGACGGAGCGGTGGTCAAGAACCTGACGCCGGGCTTCTCGTCGGCCTTCGAGGGGCTCATCCTGAACAGCGAGTGGGTCGCCGGCCGCTCGCTGGCGTTCGATCCGGGGGGAGACCACGTGGCCTTCTTCGGGCGGACCGGCAAGGGGCGAAGCCTCTTCCTCGTCTCGGTGCTCGACGGGAAGATCAAGAGGAAGGTCTCCATCCCTCTCGACCAGCCACAGGGACCAGCGCTACTCCCCGACGGACGGCACGCGGTCTTCGCGGGCCTCCGCGAAGGAGTGGCCGACATCTGGAAGCTGGACATGGAGACCGGTACGGTCGAGAACCTGACTCGGGACGGCTTCTACGACAACAACCCCCAGGTCTCGCCCGACGGCAAGCTCATCGTGTACGAGCGCAACGTCAGCGGCAATCGGAAGATCTACGCGTTCCCCCTCGATGATCCTTCGCGGAAGACGCAGCTGACCTTCGGTCCCTTCGACGACACGGCTCCCTACTTCTCGACCGAAGGCAACACGATCTACTACTCCTCGGACGAGGACAACGACATCTTCAACCTCCGGGGCCTCGACCTCCAGACAGGGGCGATCCACCAGTACACCGAGGTCTTCGGGGGTGCAATGGCCCCGGCCCCCGTCTCCGGGCCCGAGGGCGACCGCCTCGCCTTCATCACGTACTTCAAGGGTGAGTACAAGCTTCACACACAGGACACGGAAGATCCGGTGAAGGAGATCGACCAGGAGGTGCGCGCCGCTTCCGAGGGGATCGTGGACTTCCAGCCCGACATCTCCCACGACGTGATTCCGGAGAACAAGCGGCGCAAGGGGCTGTTCGAAGGGCTGTATCTCGCCAACCGGCCGCCGATCAACGTGGGCGTCACATCGAGCGGCGATTTCTACGGCGGCACCGCCGTGGCCATGACCGACGTGCTCGGCGACCAGCTGTTCACCTTCCAGGTCTTGTCGATCCGGAGCTTCCGCTCGTATGACGTGCGCTACACCAACCTGGCCAGCCGCTTCCAGTACGGTGCGAAAGTCTTCGACTTGACGCAGTTCTTCTTCGCCAACCCGTACGGCACCATACCGGGGACCGGGTACAGGGACATCACCCGCGACGCCGCGTTGGCGACGCAGCGCCTGACCGGCGCCCAGTTCTTCGGACAGTACCCCCTGGACAAGTGCCGCCGCCTCGAGCTGAGCGGCGGTGTCATGCGGACCAACACGGCCTACAGCAACCCGGCGGTCGAACAG
>CAXMOH010000287.1:0-6309 GCA_964194855.1 uncultured Hyphomicrobium sp. | reverse complement strand
ACCTCGTGGCTCGTCGTAGAACAGCGACGGTTGGTAGTCGCCGACCTCCTGCACCGACGCACCACCGCCGGCGATGTTCGTAAACACTGGCGCATCGCCACCGCTCAGCTGGACCCAGCGCATGGGCTCCTCAGCGAGTTCGAGCGCCCAGGTGTCCTGCTTGCAATCGCAGTCCCATCCGCCCTCGCCGCCGTCGCCGCTGAACACGATGAGGCGCTCGGTAGCGGCATCGTGCACCCAGAAGTGACCGTTGCGTCCGACGGGCGCTTCGCCTGTGGTCGAATCGACGCCCGAAGGAACATCGAGGGACAGAATAGGGGCGCCCTGGCCGTTTGCCCAGCGAATCAGCTCAGCGGTGGTCCCTCTGGGCGCGCCTCGCAGGCTGTAGCCCACGAGGGCGTCGATGACCAGGTCGCAGTGCATCTCCCCGAGGTCCCTGATCGTGACCTCCTGGCCGCCGGTGCCCTGAAAAACGCGGCGCTGCCAGGCCGGGACCTCACCCAGGGAGTCCGGCGAAGCGAGGCAAAGGGAGACGCCAACGCCGCGGTTGGCGAGATGGCGGGCGGCACAGATGCCTCCACCTCCGTTTCCGCCGGCGCCGGCCAGGACGACCACGTGGGCGCTGCTCCAGCGGTCGCCGAGCTCCCTCAAGGCGAGCGCGGCGAGGGTCCGGCCCGCATTCTCCATCATCTGATAGAGGTTGGGTCCGGTCTGTTCGATCGCGATGCGGTCCACTTCCCGCATCTCGTCGGCAGTGATCGCGCGGACCTCGAGGCCCGCCTCCGTCAGGAATTTCTTTCGCACGACCCCGCCTCTCTGGACGCAGCTACCGCCGGCCGGACAGCGCCTTGTCCAGGTTGAACGCAGCGCTGATCAGGGCCAGGTGGGTGAATGCCTGGGGGAAGTTGCCCAGGTGTTCGCCGCGGGCGCCGGTCTCTTCGGCGTAGAGGCCGAGATGGTTGGCATATCCCAGCATGCGCTCGAACATCAGACGGGCCTCCTCGAGCCGCTTCGGATCGGTACGGCCGGCCCGGGTCAGGGCCTCGACGAGCCAGAAGGTGCAGATGTTGAACGTCCCTTCCTCACCTTTCAAGCCGTCGGCCGTCTCCTCCCCGTTGTAGCGGTACACGAGCGAATTGGACACCAGGCCGCCCTTCGAAGGGGACTGGTTGGGGGCGTCCAGGGTCGCCAGCATCCGGGGATCCGTCGGCGACATGAAGAAGGTCAACGGCATCATGAGGTTCGCCGCGTCGAGGGAGTCGCTCCCGTAGTGCTGAACGAACGCCTGTCGCTTCTCGCTCCACCCCTTCTCGAGCATCTCTTCGTAGATCTCGTCACGGACCTGGAGCCACCGATCCCGATTGGCCGGGAACGACCGCTTGTCGGCCAGGCGGAGCGCGCGGTCGACGGCCACCCAGCACATCAGCTTGGAGTAGAGGAAATGCTGACGCCCTCCCCGCACCTCCCACACTCCCTCGTCCTTCTCCCGCCAGTGGTCGCAGACCCAGTCGGTCAACCTCCTGAGATGCATCCAAAGCTCGGAGGAGATCGGGCTTCCGTGCTTGTTGTAGAGGTACACCGAGTCCATCAGCTCTCCATAGATGTCGAGCTGCATCTGGTCGTAGGCACCGTTGCCCACCCGGACGGGCCGGGAGCCGCGGTATCCGTCCAGGTGACCGAGCTCCTCCTCCGTGAGCTCGTGGCGGCCGTCGATTCCGTACATGATCTGCAGCGAGCCGTCGGGGTTCAGCTCGTGCAGCCGCTTCTCCAGCCATTCCATGAAGCGGGCCGCCTCGTCGGTGAAGCCGATGCGGAGCAGGCCGTAGAGCGTGAAGGCCGCGTCGCGGATCCACGTGTAGCGGTAGTCCCAGTTGCGTTCCCCACCGATGCCCTCGGGCAGGCTACACGTCGGCGCCGCCACGATGGCTCCCGTGGGCTCGTACGTGAGCAGCTTGAGCACCAGGGCGGAGCGGTGGACGACCTCGCGCCAGCGGCCCGTGTAGGTGCAGCCCCGCAGCCAGTTGCGCCAGTACGAAACCGTGTCCGTGAAGAGCTCGAGACCCTTCTCGCGCTCGAGGTGAAGCACGTTGCCGTCGGGTCCCGGGCCGCTCAAGACGAAAGAGGCAGGCTCGTCCTCGGCCAGGTCGAACGTGGCGACCGCGGCATCGCCTTCCTTCGTCAGCGCGACGCTGCTGGAGAGAGACAGACGAGTGGCCCTGGATTGAAAGCACGCCCCGTTCGTGTCGATCGCCACGTCGTGCGGGTCCCTGGCATAGTTGAAGGCAGGGCGGCACTCCATCCGGAAGGCCATCCTGCCTCGGGTGACACGGACGACACGCACGATGGGGCGACTGCCCAGCTCGTCGGCGGCCTCGCCGACGGGCATGAAGTCCGTGATCTCCCCCACCCCGTCGTGGGAGAAGAAGCGGGTCACGAGCACGTTGGTGTCCGGCCAGTAGAGCTGCCGGGTCGTAACACCGGTGGAGTCGGCAGGCGCGATGGAGAAGCGTCCGCCCTTCTCGTCGTCGAGGATGGCGGCGAACACGCTGGGTGAATCGAAGGCTGGGTAGCAGAACCAGTCGATGGATCCGTTCATGCCCACCAGCGCCACCGTGCGCATGTCGCCAATGAGACCGTAGCTCTCGATGGGGAGATAGGCCATGGGCATCGGTCCTCTCGATAGGGCCGATGAGTGGCGCCGACCCTCTCTTGTGACTGAGCTCTTCTCCAGCCGACCTTACCCCGGACCACCGAGGGCACCAAGTCGAACGAAGAAACGCCTGTGGTAGTCTGACGCCCTCTGTTCCAGGCCAATCTCTGATGCTCGTTCCGATTCTGTGCCTCTTTGCGCTGGCCGCGGCGGCGCCGGCGCTCCACCGGGCGCTCCGGGAGCGCTCGGGCACGCTGCTCGCGCTGGGCCCCGCAACGCTTTTTGCCTGGTTCGTCACCGCCCTGGACGACGTCACCCGAGGCGAAGCCTGGATCGAGTCCTGGGCGTGGGTCGAGAGCCTGGGAATCGCGCTCGCCTTCCGGCTCGATGGGCTCTCACTGATCTTCGCCCTCCTGGTGACCGGCATCGGCGCCCTCGTATTGATCTACGCCGGCAGCTACTTCAAGGGCGACGCCCGGCTCCCCCGGTTCTATGCCGCCATCCTTTTCTTCATGGGCGCGATGCTGGGTCTCGTGCTCGCGGATGACGCCATCTGCCTGTTCGTCTTCTGGGAGCTGACCAGCGTCAGCTCCTACATCCTGATCGGATTCAATCACGAGAAAGAGGAAGCGCGGGCGGCGGCTCTTCAAGCGCTCCTCGTGACCGGGGGCGGCGGGCTGGCTCTCATGGCGGGCCTGCTGCTCGTGGGGCAGATGGCCGGGACGTTCCAGCTCTCGGCCCTCGGGGCTCACGCGGCAACGATCCAGGGAGATCCACTGTACCTTCCCGCCCTCCTCCTGGTGCTGGCCGGCGCCTTCACGAAATCCGCCCAGTTCCCCTTCCACTTCTGGCTCCCCGGGGCCATGGCGGCGCCGAGCCCGGTGAGCGCCTACCTCCACTCGGCGACGATGGTGAAGGCGGGGATCTACCTGCTGGCCCGGTTGAACCCGGCGCTCGGCGGCACGGACGAGTGGCACTACATCCTCATGTTGGCGGGGAGCTTGACGCTCGTGATCGGCGCGGTTCTGGCCTACGGCCAGACCGACCTGAAGCGCCTTCTGGCCTTCACGACGTTGAGCGGTCTCGGAACGCTGACTCTGCTCATCGGGATCAGCACCGAGCTCTCGGCACAGGCGGCGATGATCTTCCTCGTGGTTCACGCGCTGTACAAGGCCGCGCTCTTCCTTGGCGTGGGCACCCTCGACCACGAGGCAGGGACCCGGGACCTGGGGCGGCTGGGCGGCCTGGCCCGGGCCATGCCCCTGACCGCGGTCGCCGTGGCGGTCTCGGCGGTCTCCATGGCTGGCCTGCCTCCTCTGTTCGGCTTCATGGCCAAGGAGTTCTTCTACGAAGCCAAGCACGAGGCCCCCCACGCCGGTCAGCTCGTGACCGTCTTGAGCTTCCTCGGCAGCGCGTTCGTCGCAGCAGCCGCCGGGCTCGTGGGCTGGCGGGCGTTCCTGGGGCCGAAGCGGGGCGAGACGCCCAGGACACCCCACGAAGGACCGCCCGCCCTCTGGATCGGTCCGATCCTCCTCGCCATAATCAGCACACTCCTGGGGCTGCTGCCCGAGCAGCTCGCGATCCCGCTCATCCAGCCGGCGGCCGACGCAGTCCACGGTGAGCACACGACACTGGTCCTCCAGCCCTTTATGGGGATGAGCCCCGCTTTCGTGCAGAGTCTCCTCATGCTCGCGGTCGGTGTCCTCCTGTACCTCGCGCACGATCGGGTCCTGAGCTTCAGTGACCCGTTGAAGCGGCTGGCGGCGTGGGGGCCGGCGCGGGCGTATCGCGCGAGCCTTGCCGGGCTCGTGGCCTTCGCGAAGTGGCAGACGCGGCTGTTGCAGAACGGCGTCCTCAGCACGTACGTCGTGATCGTCGTCGGGACCACCGTCGGGCTGGCCGGATGGGTGCTGTTCTCCCGGGTGGAGTCGGTGCCCCTGACCCTCGACGGCATCCGTTTCCACGAGCTGGCGGCGGCGGTGGCGATCGTCGTGGGCGCCGTGCTCCTGGTCCGGGCTCGCTCCATTCTCTTCGGGGTGGCCGCCCTTGGCGTGGTCGGCTACGGAATGGCCCTCGTCTTCCTCTTCTTTGGCGGCCCGGACCTGGCGCTCACCCAGTTCGCCGTGGAGACCCTCACGGTCGTTCTGTTCGTGCTCGTCCTCCGCCGCCTGCCCCTCTTGCGCCCGCTGTCGTCTCGGCTCCAGCGAGCTCGCGACGCCGTGGTGGCGCTCACCGGGGGTGTGGTGATGGCCGGGATCGTGCTGGTGGCGGTCGGAATCCAGCACGAGACACCCCTCAAGGACTACTACGCCGAAGCCAGCGTGCCCCTGGCCCACGGTCGAAACATCGTGAACGTGATGCTCGTGGATTTCCGTGCTCTCGACACCCTGGGCGAGATCACGGTGTTGGCGGTGGCCGCGCTGGGGGTCCTGGGCCTCTTGCGTCTCCGTGCCGCGGCGCCCGGGGAGGGTCGAAACCGATGATGGACTCGATCATCCTCCGCACGACGACGCGCCTGGTTTTCCCGCTGATGCTCGTCTTCTCGGTCTTTCTCCTGATCCGGGGACACAACGAGCCCGGCGGGGGCTTCGCGGGGGGCCTCACCGCGGCGACGGCCTTCGCTCTCGTCCTGGCGTCACACGGGCTGGAGATGGCCCGTCGCGTGCTGCGGGTGGATCCCCTCAGCCTCATCGGCGCCGGCCTCGGCGTGTCGCTCCTGAGCGGCATGCTTCCCGTCCTCAAGGGAGAGTCCTTTCTGACGGGCCTCTGGCCCGATGCGGCGATCCCGGTGATCGGCCATCTCGGCTCACCCCTGGTGTTCGACGTGGGCGTCTACCTGTGCGTGCTGGGAGTGACTCTGACCATCGTCTTCGCTCTCTCGGAGGAGTGGTCGTGACCGTCGTGCTCGCCCTGGTCATCGGGACCCTCTATGCCGCCGGGCTGTACATGGTGATGCGCCGCAGCATGGTGAAGCTGGTGTTCGGCCTGGCTCTTCTCGCCCATGCGGCGAACCTCCTCATCTTCACCGTGGGTGGGCTCACCCGTGGCGGCACCCCCGTCGTGCCCGCCGGGGCGCTGGCGCCGACCCCTCCCTTCCCGGACCCGGTCCCGGAAGCCCTCGTCCTCACCGCAATCGTGATCGGCTTTGGGGTGCAGGCCTTCGTCCTGGTCCTCATCAAGCGCGCACACAGCGAGACGGGCACGGATGACCTCGACTCCCTGCGGTCGACCGACTCATGAGCACCCTCGTCGTCCTGCCGATCCTCGTTCCGCTGGCAACCGCCATCGCGTGCCTGGCGGCCCGCCGGCGGCGTGGGCTGCAGCGGGGCCTGAGCGTGGCAGGGGCCGCGGGCCTCCTGGCATCGGGGGTGGCGCTGCTCGCCCGGGTCTCGTCCCAGGGGATACAGGTGATGCACGGGGGAGGCTGGCCGGCGCCGTTCGGGATCACGCTGGTGGCGGACCTGCTCGCCGCGATCATGGTGCTCCTGACCGGGATCACGGGCCTGGCGGTGGGGGTTTACGCGCTGGGCTCCATCGACGAGCGGCGCGAGGCCCACGGGTTCCACGCGCTCTACCACCTGCTCCTGATGGGAGTCTCGGCGGCCTTTCTGACCGGCGATCTCTTCAACCTCTACGTGAGCTTCGAGATCATGCTGATG
>CAXMOH010000286.1:0-3681 GCA_964194855.1 uncultured Hyphomicrobium sp. | reverse complement strand
CCAGTGCCGCCCATTCGTCGTCCCGGCAGACCTCGGGAGGGCCCCGATCGGCGTAGGCCGCCTGCACGTCGCCGAGATCCGTCTCCAGCAGGCCCGAGAGCACGAGCGTTCCCCTCGGGGTTCGGAGGCGGGCGAGTCCCGGAGCGTGGGCGACGAGCAGGGGAGCGGTGAGGTTGGCCAGGACGAGATCGAACGAGGCCGGGCGGAAGGGGCCGGCACCGTCGCACCGGACCAGGTGGAGCGTGACCCTGTTGAGACGGGCGTGGGCCGCGGCCGAGGAGGTGGCCTCCGGGTCGGTGTCGGACGCCACGACGAAGGCCGCCCCGAGCCGGGCGGCGGCCACCGCGAGGATGCCGGTGCCGGTCCCCACGTCCAGGACCCGTCCGAGGGGTCGTCGCCTGGCCCGATCCTCGAGCGCTCCGAGACAGAGCCGGGTCGTCTCGTGGGTGCCGGTGCCGAAGGCCCGTCCCGGATCGACCAGGAGGAGGCCTTCGTCCTCGAGCGGCCGGTCCCAGGGGGGAGCGATCGTGAAGCCTCCGACACGGAACGCCCGGAAGCTCTCACGGAAGCGAGCCACCCAGTCCACGTCGGGAATGGGGACGGGCTCGATGGTCACGCCGTCGAGGCGGTCCCGAAGGAGGTCGAGGGCCACATCGTCTTCGAAGTACGCCAGGAGCGACACGCGGTCCTCGGAAGCGGCTCCCACTTCGATTCCCGCCGTGCCGGCCTCCCAGAGGAGCGCCGTCGCCATGTCTTCGTGAAGCTCGGGAACGGTCACACGGTAGGCGCGCATGGTGTGCCTCACGCTCGGAGGCGCGGCAGATCTAGCCGAAGACGTCTCGCATTCGGTCGAAGAGGGACTTCTCCTTGTCTTCGACGTCGGGAAGAGGCAGCGTCTCGGCGAGCTTCTCCATCAGCTCGCGCTGGTCGCGTGTCAGGCGTGTCGGCACCGAGACCCGGATCAGAACGTGCAAGTCCCCGCGGCCTCGGGCCCCGAGCTGGGGCACCCCTTCGCCTCGGATGCGGAGGACACTCCCGGACTGTGTGCCTTCGGGCACGGTCAGCTTCGCGGTCTTCCCGTCGCCGAGGATGGGGATCTCCAGTGTCGCGCCGAGGGCGGCCTGGGGGAAGCTCACCGGGATCTCGCAGAACAGGTGCGTTCCATCCCGCCGGAAAAGCTGGTGCTCCTTGACCCGGAGAGCCACGTACAGGTCGCCGGCCGGTCCGCCCGGGGGGCCGGCCTCACCCTCGCCGGAGATGCGCAGCTGAGAGCCGTTGTCGACGCCGGGTGGAACCTTGATCTGGAGGGTGCGCTCGTTGGTGATCCGTCCCTCGCCCGCGCACGTCTTGCACTCCTCGGTGACGATGCGCCCGGCGCCCCGGCAGTGGCTGCAGGTCCGAGCCACGCTGAAGAAGCCTTGCTGGAACGTCACCTGCCCCGCGCCCGCGCACGTCGGACAGGTTGCGGGCTGGGTGCCGGGGGCGGCTCCCGATCCCGAGCAGCTCTCGCACATCTCGGCCCGGGGGATTCGGATCTGCGTCTCGGTGCCGAAGGCCGCCTCCTCGAACGAGAGCTCGAGGTTGTATCGGAGGTCTGCGCCGCGGCGGGGCCCCCGGCGACGTCCAAACAGGTCGCCGAAGCCGAAGAAGTCACCGAGGATATCGCTGAAGTCGGCGAAGATCGTGGGATCGAAGCCCCCGCCGACGGCTCCACTCACCCCCGCGTGCCCGAAGGTGTCGTAGCGGCGCCTCTTCTCCGCGTCGCCCAGCACGCCGTAGGCTTCGGCCGCCTCCTTGAACTGTGCCTCGGCCCGATCGTCCCCCGGGTTGCGGTCCGGGTGGAACTTGAGGGCCATCTTCCGGTAGGCGGACTTCACGGCCTGCTCGGGGGCGTCCCGGGGAAGTCCCAGGACCTCGTAGTAGTCGCGTTTTCCTGTCATTGCGGTGGTGCGAGAACACCAGGGCGCACGTGAGACACGCCGCTGGAGCCGCGGGCCTCAGGTCTCAGGGACGAAGCATCGCCTGTCCGATGACCGTGGCGGCCTTCTCCATGTCGGTGAGGCACGTCTTGAGCTCGTCGATATCACTCCGGTCGCCGTCCTTGGCCCCGGTGACCGCCTTCTTGGCCTTCTCGATCGACGCGAGGATGCTCTCCTGCTCTTCCTTGCTGAGCTTGCCCTCGAGGGCCTGCACGGACCTCATGGTGTTGGCCACCAGGCCTTCGACCTGGCGGACCACCGTGTCCAGCTCTTTCTGGTCCCTCTCCTCGGTCTCTCGCTCCCGGGTCTCCTCGACCAGGCGGCTGACCTCCTGCTGACTCAGTCCGCCCGAGGGGTGGATGGTCATGGACTGCTCTCGGCCGGTCGCCTGGTCCTGCGCCTTGGTGTTGTAGACGCCGTTCACGTCGATCTCGAACGTGACTTCGATCTGGGGAACGCCCTTGGGAGCCGGCGGGATGTTGGTGAGCTCGAACTTTGCCAGGCTCTTGTTGTAGGCCGACATGTCGCTCTCGCCCTGAAGCACGTGGACCTCGACCCGCGTCTGGTTGTCGGCCACGGTGGTGAACACCCGGCTCTTCCGCGTGGGGATCGTGGAGTTGCGCTCGATGAGGGACGTGAACGTGCCGTCCTTCGTCTCGATGCCCAGGGTGTGGGGCGTGACGTCGAGAAGCACCAGGTCCTTGACCTCGCCCTGGATGATCCCGGTCTGGATCGCGGCACCCATGGCCACCCCTTCGTCGGGGTTGACGGCGCGGTTCGACTCGCGACCGAAGACCCTCTTGGCCAGCTCGGTCACCTTCGGGGCCCGGGTCTGGCCTCCCACCAGGAGGACCTCGTCGATGTCCTCCGGCTTCAGCCCCGCGTCGGCCAGACACCGGGTGCAAGGTTCCACCGTGCGCTCGAGAAGATCGTCGCTGAGCTTCTCGTACGTCTCACGGGTGAGCACCGTGTTGAGATGCTTCGGCCCGGAGGCGTCGGCGGAGATGAAGGGCAGGACGATCTCGGTCTGCTGGGCGGTGCTGAGCTCGCACTTCGCCTTCTCGGCGGCTTCCTTCAAGCGCTGCAGCGCCATCCGGTCCTGGGCGAGGTCGATCTGCGTCTCGCCCAGGAACTCCGAGATCAGCCAGTCGATGATCCGCTGGTCGAAGTCCTCGCCACCGAGGTAGGTGTCGCCACCGGTCGCCAGGACCTGGAAGAGGCCATCGGACATCTCGAGGATCGTGATGTCGAAGGTACCGCCGCCCAGGTCGTAGACGGCCACCTTCTGGCCGGTGGCGGCGTCGGACTTGAGGCCGTAGGCGAGAGCGGCCGCTGTCGGCTCGTTGATGATTCGGGAGACCTTGAGCCCGGCGATCTGGCCGGCGTCCTTGGTGGCCTGTCGCTGGGGGTCGTCGAAGTAGGCCGGGACCGTGATGATCGCTTCTTCGACGACCTCGCCGAGATAGTCCTCGGCCGCCGCCCTGAGCTTCTGCAGGACAAAGGAGGAGATCTCCGGAGGGGAGTAGACCTTGTCCTCGATCTTGATCTGGACGTCGCCGTTGTCTGCCGCGGCCAGCTCGAAAGGGAGGAACTTGACCGCCAGCTCGGCCTCGGGGGAGTCGAACTTCCGGCCGATCAGGCGCTTTACCGCGAAGACGGTGTTCTTCGGGTGAGTGAGGGTCTGGCGCTTGGCGATGCCGCC
>CAXMOH010000285.1:0-3539 GCA_964194855.1 uncultured Hyphomicrobium sp. | reverse complement strand
GGTCCTCGACTTCGGCCTTGCCAAGGCCTGGGAGGGCGGCGCGCCGGACGGAAGCTCCTCGTCCGCAGCGCTCTCCCAGTCCCCCACGCTGGCGAACACGGGGACGGTGGCGGGACTGATCCTCGGCACGGCCGCGTACATGTCGCCCGAGCAGGCACGGGGCAAGCCGGTCGACAAGCGAGCGGACGTGTGGTCCTTCGGTGTCCTGCTGTGGGAGATGCTGACGGGCCGCGCGCTCTTCGCGGGCGACACCGTCACCGACGTGATCGCCGCGGTGGTGACGAAGGAGCCCGATCTCGACGCGCTGCCGGCAGCGACGCCCGGTGCCGTGCGCCGACTGCTCGGGCGCTGCCTGCGTAAGGACCCGCGCACACGGCTGCCCGACATCGGTGGGGCCCGGCTCGAGCTGCAGGACGTCCTGGCCGGCACGGCCACGGAGGTCGGTGCACCGTCCGCCGACGTCGCCGAAGCGGCTCGCGCGGAGCGCAGTGGGCGAGTGAGGGAGCGTTGGACCTGGGCCGCCGTCGCGCTCGCGGCGTCCGCGCTCGCCGCTACGCTCGCCTTCGTTCACATGACGGAGGTCCCGGAGCCCAGGCTGCCCGCGCGCTTCGTCGTCGATCCGCCGGAGGGCTGGACCTTCACGCCATTCCGATGGCCCGTCCCCTCCCCCGACGGGCGTCAGGTCTTGTTCCAGGCCTCCCCCGAGACCCAGGACGGCGCGACGATGCTGTGGACCCGTCCCCTCGAGTCGTTGGCCGCCCGGCCGCTGCCCAGGACCGAAGGGGCCCAGGACCCGTTCTGGTCTCCGGACGGCCGATTCGTTGCGTTCCGTGCTGGAGGGGAGCTCCGCAAGCTCAGCCTCGCCGACGGCACGGTACAGACGATCTGCGCCCTGCCGAGCGGCGGATTCGGCCCAGGCGACTGGAACGAGGAGGGCACCATCGTCTTCTCGGCTTCCAGCGACGGCGTTAGTGCGATCCATGCGGTCGCCGCCGCCGGGGGGGAGCCCAGGCCCGTCGTGACGGCCGACGCCACACGCGGTGAGACTGCGCTCCACCTGCCCCAGTTCCTGCCCGACGGGCGTCGCGTCGTCTTCATTGCCCTCGGGGAAGGGGACGGTCTTCCCGGCGTCTACGTCGCGTCGCTCGACCGCCCGGACGAGAGACGCCTCCTCGCGCCGGGAAGAACTCGAGCCCTCTACGCGGCGGGACACGTGCTCTTTGCCCGCGAGGGCACGCTCCTGGCTCAACCCTTCGATGCCGAGCGTGTGGAGCCGACAGGCGAGGCCGTCGCGATCGCGTCTTCCTTAGGGTTCTCGCCGGCCAACCACGGCATCGGATACCTCGGAGTCTCACCGGGCGGCACCCTCGCCTACATGTCGGGACAGGCTGCGACCGGCCAGGTCCAGCTCGCCTGGGTCGACCGGAAAGGCGGGCAGGTCGAGACGATTGGAGAGCCGGGGAGCTACGGGCAGATCGCGCTCTCGCCCGACGAGAGGCAGGTGGCCCTGGAGATCTTCGAGGCAGACGAGGAGCAGTACGACCTCTGGGTGATGGACGTCGCGCGGGGGGTGACGAGTCGCGTGACCGCCACCCCCGGAACCGAGAGAGACCCGGTCTGGTCCCCGGATGGGCGTTCGCTGGCCTTCGTCGCTCGCAGGGCCGAAGGGGCCGATCTCCGCCGCAAGGGCCTGCGGGCGAGCGACCCAGAGACGGTCCTCACGGACTCCCCCGATGAGGACATCCCCGAGAGCTGGTCGTCCGACGGAGAGACGCTGCTCTTCATCCGACAGACGACGTCGTTCGACGAGAAGACCGTCTGGGCCCTGCCCCTGAGCGGAGACGGAGAGGCCGAGCCGGTGCTCACCGCCTTCCTCCTGGACGAGCCGCAGCTGTCCCCCGACAGCCGGTGGCTGGCCTACATCTCGAACGAGTCGGGGCGCGACGAGGTCTACATGGAGCCCTTCCGAAGGGAAGGAGACCGGGTGCGCATCTCCGTCGCCGGCGGGGGACAGCCCAAGTGGCGGGGAGACGGGAAGGAGCTCTTCTTCACCACGCCCGACAACCGGCTGGTGGCCGTCGAGGTTCAGACGGCCGGCGACCGCATCGAGGTGAGCCTCCCGGTCGAGCTCTTCGAGATCCGCGGTCTCCAGGGTGCGGGCTACGATGACTACGCGCCGAGCAGGGACGGGCAGCGGTTCCTCGTGAAGTTGCCGATCGAGGAGGACCGCCGGCAACAGCTTCACATCGTGACCAACTGGCCCTCGCTGCTGGAGCAGTGAACCCCGGTAGAGCGACGCCTCGGTGTCTGCAGATTAGAAGTGTCTCTTCTATGGCCCGTCGCTACCTCGTCTACCCGGGTCGTGACCCTTTCGTGTCTACTTGCCTCTGCTCTTCGGCACCCTGACCTGAGCCTCGGCCTGGGCCGTATTACCCGACTTGTCGCGGGCTTCGTACACGATCGTGTACACCCTGCCGGCGCCGCCTCCGGCGCGCTCTGCCCGCAGCATGAAGGAGACGTCTGCCGTCCCCACCGCGGCACCCTGGACGTCGCCCTGGGTGTTGCCGTCGCCCACGCCGTTGTCCGGCTCATTGCTCGTGATGGACACGAGCTCGAACGTGGCGTTCGGGTCGCACACGTCGCTCACCTCCACGGTCGCCGTGATGAGGTTCAGCTTGTGGTTGGCCGGCCAGAGCTCTTCCGGGGTCACGCTCACGTCGATCTCCGGTGGGATCGTATCCTGGACGTGGATCGTGGCCCAGCACTGGGCCGAGTTCCCCGAGTCATCGGTCGCCGTGAAGGTCACGAGGGTGTCGCCCAAGGGCAGGAAGGCGGGAGCGTCGTTCGAGACGAAGGGGGCCGCGTCACACACGTCGGTGGCCGACACGCCACCCAGGAACGGTGCGAGCTGCGGGTCGGTCAGGTCGATCCCGCAGTTTCCCGTGCATTCGACCGTGATGTCGGCGGGGCAGATGATCACCGGTGGGGTCGTGTCCACCACTGTGACCTGGGAGAGGCACGAGTCGTCGTTCGCCGAGTCGTCGGTGGCCGTGAAGGTGACGGGCGTGGCCCCGAGCCCGAAGAAGCTCGGGGCGTCGTCTGTGACAGCGGGGCTGGCGTCGCACGCATCGGTGGCCGAGGCGCCTGAGAAGAACGGCCCGAGCTGTGGATCGTTGGCGGGGGTGCCGCCCGTTAAGGAACATTCCACTACGGCGTTCGCGGGGCAAAGCGCCATCGGATCGAGCGTATCGACGATCTCCGTCTGCGTCGAGACGTTGAAGAAGACGTTGCCCACCGAATCGATGCGCACCCGGGCAGCGTTGCTCAGGGTGGCGGGCACGTTCACCATCTCGCTCCCGTCGTTGGCTGTGCCGCCCTCGAGCAGTGTGGGGAAGCTCGCGCCCCCGTTGGTGGAGAGCCGGATGTCCACCGTCGGGGCAACGTTACCCGCGCCCACGTCCCAGTCCACGTTGTCCGCGACCCCACACTCGAGGGGGTCACCGGTCGAGGGAGACACGACCTCGAAGGGATCGCCTGCG
>CAXMOH010000284.1:0-8503 GCA_964194855.1 uncultured Hyphomicrobium sp. | reverse complement strand
GGAATCCCCGCCTCCGCCCCCTGCTTCCCTGCTCGTTGGCACACCCAGGCTCCTTTCTCCCAATCCGCGCCTCCAAGGAGCAAGGGCTGTACCACCCGGTTTCTGGGCGCAGAGCCTTGCTTTCGCAGACCCCACTGTTCGTTTCCGAACGCCATTGTTGCGCCTGCGGGACGACCCAGGCCGGGGGGCCAGGAGCTTCCTAGCGCTCGTCGGGCTTCATTGCCTGCTGGCCCAGCTCCCGGCTTCTCTTCGTAGCCGCCTCCACCGCGTCCATCAGCGTTGTCCGCAGGCCCCCGGCCTCGATCGTATGGAGCCCGGCGATGGCGGTCCCCCGCAGGCTGCCGGAGCTGAGACTTCGCCTCTCTCCACCTGTGACGACATACGGAGCTAGTCTCCCAGGCGCAGCGCAACACGTCCCAGTGACCCGAAGTCGGCCGAGACCGAATCGCCTGCTTCGATGGCAGCGGGCTTTCCACACACGCCGGTGGTCACGATGTCACCGGCGGCGAGCCCGCACCCCCGGAGACCATGGCTGTTGGCGAGCCAGGCCAGCGCCACCAGGGGTCCGCCGAGCACGTCTGCGCCGCGACCGGAGGTGATCTGCTGACCGCTGATACTGAGCGATACCGGTTGCGCCGCCAGATCCATGGCGCGCCACGCTGTGTCTGCCGGCTCGCCCAGCATGAACAAGCCGGCGCAGGCGTCGTCCGCGGCGAGCTGAGCGCCGCCCGCTGTGACGAAGTCCTGAAAGCGGGAGTCCGGCAGCTCGATGGCCGGGTGCAGAGACGCCACGCAGTCCAGAACCTCGTCCGGTGTGTACTCCTGCCCGCGCGCTGGGATGTCGCGGCCGAGCACGAAGGCAAACTCCCCTTCGGCGACGCGCATGAGGTTGCCGGCCATGGGCACCAGCCCGTCGCCTTTCACTACCTTGGTGGCCAGCAACCGGCCCCCGATGGGGCCATCGACGCCGATGTGCTTCTGTCCGGTGACGTTGGTCGCGGCAATCTTCCAGCCAAGACTGGCGCAGCCGGACACCTCTTGCAGCATGGCCTGGACGGCGTAGCCCTCTTCCATGCTGCGCGGCCGGCAGCCGTCGGGCAGTTGCCGCAAGCGTTTCCCGCTCTCCCAGCTGGCCCAGATGATCCTGGCGGCTGCGCGTGCTTTTTCGTCATTCATGACCATGGTCCGGTCTCGATACGGCCGTACGCCGCAGCGCCGAGTACCTGAGCACCGTGATCGTCTGATCCGGGCCTGGGTCAGGGCGCCGCGGCCACCGTGTTGCGCAGGACGCCCACACCCTCTACCTCGATCTCGATCACGTCACCGGCCTTCATGGGGGCGGTGCTCCCCGGCGTGCCCGTGAAGATCACGTCTCCCGGCAGCAGGGTGACGTAGCGGCTGACGTAGCTGACGATCGTCGGGACGTCGAAGAGCAGGTCGTTGGTGTTCGACGACTGCCGCACCTCTCCGTTGAGGCGGCTCTCCAGGGCCAGGTTGCCGTAGTCGAGCCCTACGACGATCGCCGGACCCAGGGGGCCGAAGGTGTCCGCTCCCTTGGCTCGGAACCACTGCAGGTCGGCGCTCTGCCAGCCGCGCTCGCTCACGTCGTTCCCGCAGGTCACCCCGAAAACGTGATCCGGCGCGTTCTCTACGGAGACGTCCTTGGCCGTCTTGCCAATCACCACGACGAGCTCCGCTTCGTAGTGAAGGTCTTCGGTGTCCGGTGTCATCTGGATCGGAACCTCCGGCCCTATGATCGATGTGGGGAACTTCGCGAACAACCCCGGATAGGCGGCAGCCTCCCGGTCCCCGAGGTGACTCTTGTAGTTGAGGCCGACCGCAATCACCTTGGAGGGCTGGGCGGGGGCCAGGAGCCGCACCTCGCTCGTCGGGACGCTCTTGCCGGTCCGCTCCCGTGAGCCGGAGAAGAGGTCGCCGGCGAGCTGGTGGATCGTCTCTCCCTCGAGCACGCCGTAAGAGACCTCCCCCTGGTGCTCGTAACGGACGTAGCGGGTCACGCCATCCTGCCCGACTGCGGTGCAGGCGAGGATCGCGCTGGCCGCGAGTGCTGCAGCGAAAGCTCTGGTCATCGTTCTCTTCACCTTTAGGGAGTTGCGACCGCCCCGGTCACGGTCCGTGGCGAAACGAATCCTGCGCCGGTCTGGCGCTCACGTCAAGACGCGGGCCCGACCGGGAGCCCGCCGCTGCTTTTCGCCCCCGGTCTCGGCGCAGCGCTACGGCGGAGCCGAGAGACCCGGTCGGGAGTGTGTCGATGCGGATGCATTGCCCCGGCCGGGGTCATCGTGCGAACGTATGGCCATGACGCATCGTGCGCTCGCAGATCTCGACGCCGGCATCAACGCCATCCGCGCCGCCCCCCGCAACGCGGGTATCGTCACACTGATCGTGCGCCGGCCGGCGGAAGGCCAGCGGGAGATACTCGCTGCCGGACAGCTGGATCCGGACCGAGGGCTCCTCGGTGACGCGTGGACGCCCAGCGATCGTCACGGAGCCGACGATCAGCTCACGCTCATGAACAGCCGCGTGGTTGATCTTCTCGCGGGCGACCGTGAGCGCTGGCCCCTGGCCGGTGACCAGCTCTATGTGGATTTCGACCTGAGTGAGGAGGCGCTGACGGCCGAGACCCGACTGGCTGTTGGCGAAGCGGTCATCGAAATCACCCCGTTGCCACACAAAGGCTGCAGCAAGTTCGCCGAGCGGTTCGGGCATGACGGATTGCGTTTTGTGAACACGCCCGAAGGACGCTCGCTGCGCCTGCGCGGCGTGTACGCGCGGGTGGTCACGGCGGGCGTCGTGCGACCCGGAGACGTCATCAGGAGGATGCCGTGAAGAGTTTTCCGAGCGGGCGTATCCTGACCACGCCGGTGGCACGGCGGAGCAGCGTCGCCTTCGCGATGCGCTCCGGAGTGCGATGGAGGCCGAGGGGTTCAGCGCGTACGAGGCGGAGTGGTGGCACTTCGACTACAAGGATTGGCGGACGTATGCCATCCAGGACGGCTGCTTCGAAAACCTGAGTGGATCCTGGGAGCGCTCGGCGAGGAGTCCGTTGTCTTCCCGGCCACGGCGTCAGGCTTCACTCGTCCAGGTCAGAGAGACCTGGCATCCTCCGGCCTCCGTGGGAGTGAGCTCCAGCCGACCGTCCTGCAGCTCGACCGCGCGCCTCGCCGCCAGGAGAGAGACGGCAGCGCCGAAGCCGCCCGGCCTGCTTTCCCACGCCGAATCGAACCAGCGTGACCACGACGCGGTCGGCATGCGGACGGCATCTTCCGAGACGACGAGCGTCACGGCGCGTGCCAGGTCGCTGTCGGCGAGGTGGACGGAGAGCCGGGCGCCTCGAGTCGTCCGCACGATAGAGAGCACTGTCTCGATCGCTCCAGAAAAAGCGACCGCGAGGAGCTTCGGATCGGCTGGAAGGAAACAACGAGCCGCTATCGAAGCTTCGAGGTCGATTCCCAGAAGCCTGCGCTCGCCGTCGGATGTGGCGAGAACGCTTTTCAGAATGCCTGCGGCATCGATGAGGCTGCGACTCAGCGGTGGGTCGGCGCTGAGGATCTGGAGCCCGTGGAGCAGCCGTCTCGATCTCATCGCCTCGGCCCGGATGAGCCCCACGGCGACGTGGTCGCTGAGGGAGCTGCTCGGTCTTTCGAGAAGGTCAAGTGTCGACAGGATCGTGTGAAGGCTTCCCTCGAGAAGCGTTGCCGCCGAGCCGCCCAGGGGGGGCACGGAAGCTTCCGCCGGGCTCCGGCTCGTGCGTCGGCTGGCTGCTTCGGCGATGCGCCGGGCCCCGCCATCGTCGACCTCGTGCACGAGGCAAGGGACTTCTTTCAGCCCTGCGCCCAGGGCCGCTGCAAGCCGCTTGGAGCCCGAGAGGAGCTCGTAGCGCCCTCGGTTTCTGCGCACCAGAAGCGGCTGGAGGACGCCATGGGCCCGTATCGAGGCGATCAATCCCTCGAGGCTCTCGCCACGGCTGGCGGAAGCGCCCTGGATCTCGCTCACGGCGACCAGCCGACGCTGGGGCATGCTTCCCGCGGCGACGAGCTCGTCGACGTAGTGCTCGTCGTGGCGCATGCGGTAATCAGCAGGCAGGCCTTCGCGTTGAAAGGTGACGTCGTCCGCCGACAGCGCGGCGTCTTCGTAGTACTCGCTTCGTGGTGACATGCGGTCGGAATCTCCGGAATCGTTCCTGGGCTTCTTACGCTCGGCGTCGGACAAGCTTCGACCCTCAGGTGGCAGAGAGGCGCAAACGGATACGACAGTTTGAAGATTAACGTCTCCGCGTTGCTATGAGTGCAGTCGCGCCTCTGACGATGATCCGCTGCGCCCGGCTCGCCGACCCTGAACTGCCTTCCCAACACAACCCAGAAACGCCTCATTGTACTCATGCGACGTTGATTGATTCAATCAAAACAATCACACGTCAGCGCCCGGCGCAAGGCCTTGCGGCAGAGGTGCCCAGAGGAGAGGGTGCGGGGACGCTCGGGCCCAGGGTTTGGCGAGAGACGGCGGTCCCGAACAGTTGGACGCCCGCCACGTTGCGGTAACGCACCGGGACTGCAGCGAAGCCCAAGGCGATTCCATCGACCGCCCACTTGTCCCACAGCTCGCCGCCAGCGCGGTCGATCCATCCGTGATGGGAGAGGGGTTGTTGGGGCCCTATCGCAGCCAATCCTGGATGACGCGGATCTCGGTGGGGGCGATGTTGCCGGTATACCTGTTGTTCTCGATGTTGGCGCCCCCCACCTGGTTCACCACGTCGGTGAACTCGCGACCGTTGGGGAGCTTCTCGATAGCCTCCTGACGGAGGCTCGTGGCACGGGCGCTCTGGGTGATGGCGATCGTGGGCGACTCCGCCACGACACTGATCGTCTCGCTGAGGCTGGCTTGCTCGAGGGTGATGTCGGCAGTCCTCCGGGTTGGCCCCGAATGACAAGACAAAGCGGCGTCTTGGCTAAAGGCCTGACCGTCAGACCTTTGAGGGCTCCAAGATTACTCTAAGGCCGACCCGCTACCAGAAGTAGAGGTACAGCGCGACCGTCAGGACGACGATCACGGCGCCGAAGAGCTTCGCGTTTGGGCTGGCCTGGAGGTCGACCTCGCCGGAGTCTGGGATCTCCCTCGGTTCCCCGGGGCGCAGGAGCGTGTAGAGGAGCATCGCCGCCGAGGTCGTGAGAAAAGCCAGGGCGGCCGCGTTGAGGTACGGACCGTCGACGACCCAGATGAAGACAGCGTAGAGCGGCACCGAGACGAGCAGCCCCATGACGGCCGCTCCGGCGGGGACCCTCTTGAGGAACATCCCGAGCATGAAGACGGCGAGGATGCCGGGCCAGATGAAGTTCCACGCCATCTGCATGTAGTCGTAGATGGGCCCCATTCGCCGGAGCTCGGGTGCCAGAAGGCACGCCAGGATCACGAAGGCGGCCGTGCTCCATCGACCCATGGTCACCAGCTGCCTTGGCGAAGGCTCTACTCTCGCCCAGTGGCGTTTGTAGAGGTCGATCGTCAGGATCGTCGAGGCGGAGTTCAGCATGGAGTCCAGCGAGCTCATGATCGCCCCGAAGAGCGCCGCGAACATGACCCCTCGGAGCCCGGCCGGAAGCAGTCTCTTCATCAAGAAGGGATAGGCCTGATCGGCCTGGGGGACCTCGGAGCCGTAGAGCTGGTAGGCGATGATCCCGGGGAAGACCACGAGAAACGGGATGACCAGCTTGAGGGCGGCGGCGAAGAGGATCCCGATCTGTCCCTCCCGCAGGCTCTTGGCGGCCAGGGCCCGTTGCGTGATGAACTGATTCAGGCCCCAGTAGCAGATGTTCGGGACCCAGATCCCCAGCAAGAAGATGGTCCACGGCATGGTGGGGTGGTCCGCCGGCAGGACCATGTGGAGCTTGTCCCGGTTGACCTCCAGGAAGACGCCGAGGCCGCCCACTTCCCTAAGGCCGAGAACCAGCACGACCGCCCCACCCAGCATCAGCGTGATGCCCTGGACGAGGTCGGACCACACCACGGCCTTCAGACCTCCGTAGACCGTGTAAACGCCGGCGAGCATCCCGATGCCCCAGACGCCGTAGTAGAGATTGACCCCGAAGATGCTGTGGAGCGCGAGACCGCCGGTGTAGAGGACGCCGGCCATGGCCGCGACCACGTACATGACCATCAGGTAGAAGGCCATGATGGCCCGGGCCGTGGCGTTGTAGCGGTACTCCAGGTACTCGGGAAGGGTGTAGATCCCGGCTCGGAGGAAGCGCGGGAGGAGCACGAGCGCCACGAAGACCAGAGCGATGGCCGCGATCCACTCGAAGCTGGCGATGGCCAGGCCCAGCTCGAAGCCCTTGCCGCCCATCCCGATGAAGTGCTCAGTCGAGATGTTGGACGCGACGAGCGACAGGCCGATGAGCCACCAGGTCAGGCTGCGCCCGGCGAGGAAGTAGTCCTCGGAGGTCTCCCCTTTGCGGGAGGCATACAGCGACACCGCAATGACGAAGACTATGAAGCCGACGAAGGTGGCGATGTCGATGCCAGAGAGTTCCATTTTCGACCCGGCGGGCTCCCTCGCAGCAGCGCTTCCCGAGCCGCGCTGCCTGTCCCGCGACGGCAGATTACATCACGGTTCCCGGTGAGTGCGGCCCAAAGAACACGCAAAACGCCAGGGCGGACAACAGGCACGGTGGCTCGACGGGGCATGGTAGATTTCGGCGATGGAAGGCCCGCTCAAGCTGGGGATCGTTGGTGCCGGCCGCATCGGCGTTTTCCACGCGCAACATGTCCAGGAGATTGCTGCCGACCGGGGAGACTGTGGACTGAGCGCGGTGGTCGACGCCCATGAAGACACCGCCCAGCGTGTGGCGGCGCAGTTGCAGGGACGCCAGAGCCAACCCATCCGCGGGTTTCGGCGCATCGAGGAGGCGATCGACGCCGGGGCTCTCGACGCCGCCGTCGTGTCGTCTCGCACCGAGGACCATGAAGGGCACACACGCACTCTGGTCGATGCCGGGTGCCGCGTGCTTCTCGAAAAGCCCCTCGCCAGCTCCTTCGAGAGCGCTGCGGCCTTGGCGGAGCACCTCGCTGCGAGGCCGGGCGGAGATCGGGCCGTGATGCAGGCGTTCCAGCGGCGATTCGACGAGCCCCTCCGGCGAGCCAAGGAGCTGATCGACGAGGGGGTCGTGGGCCAGCCGTTCAAGATCGTCTCGGTGCTCGAGGATCCCGACCCGCCGCCGGACGGATACCAGAGCCCGGGCCTGCTTCCCGACATGTCCGTCCACAACGTCGACGAGGTCGTGTGGCTCCTGGGCCAGCGTCCGGATCGAGTGACCGCAACGGCGAGTCGGCTCTACAACACCGGCATCGCCTCGGTGAAGGAGGACTACGACGACGGCCTCCTGAGCCTGTGGTTCCCCGGTGGCGCGGCCGCCCAGGTGCAGGTGAGCCGCAATCACGTGGCCGGATACCGCAACGAGACCTGGGTCTACGGCGACCGCGGGGTCGTGCACGTCGGTGGGTTTCAAGAGGACCCGCTGCGGGTCGACGTCGAGGCCCTCGTTCGCGGTCGGGCCCTCGCCCGGGAGACCTTCAGGATGCGGTCGTATGACGCTCCCACGGTGCCGGTGTTCGTCGAACGCTTCGGCCCGGCCTACCGCGCGGAGATGGAGCACTTCATCGACTGCGTCACCCGGGACGAGCCGTTCGCGGTCACGCACGAAGACGGCCTGGAAGCGCTACGCATCGTGGAAGCCGCGGCCCGGGCGGTGCAGACCCGCGACGGCGCCGCGCACGTCGCGTGAATCCACAGCCGCCGGAGACGGATGATCCAGTCAGGGTGTCCGACCCCGACGTGGACCCCGTTACGGGTGACGGGGAGCAGGAGTCCTGGGAGCCGCCGAGCCTGGCGCTGGGATGTCCCGGCCAGCTGGTCGCTGCAGTGCTCCTCGCCTTCGTCGCTGGCGTGATTCTCGTCGGGGCGGTGGCGGTGCTGTCCTGGCTCCTCCGATTCCGCTGACCCGGGCATTCCGCCCGGCCAGGCTCACAGGAGCATGTGACGGACCGCAGGCTCTCGAACCCTTCTTCGCCTCCCAAATCCACAGGTCTGGATCGACCTGGCGGCCGGTCGCCAACAGATCGAGGGCCAGCCGATCGGTGTCCAGAGCTGTCCGGGCGACCACGGTCAGGAACGTGGTGTAGCTCTGGCTATAGGGCACATAGACGAAAGAGCGCGGATAGCGAAGCAAAACACATCGCGAGGCCGTATCGAAGCCGGCGCGGGGTCGGGTATCATCTGCACCCTCAGTGCTGACCCAGGGGCGCCGTCTGATGCGACGGCGATCGTGCCTCGGGCGAACCGAGGCTCGTTTTCGGTTTCAGATGGAGTGTGTCACATGAAGACCAGAACCCTTTGTTCCTTCCGCCTTCCCGCCGTGGCTGTGCTCATCGCGCTGCTGCTCCCGGCATCCCTTCAATCCCAGGATCTGACCGAGCGGCTTGCGCTCCAGAC
>CAXMOH010000283.1:0-2508 GCA_964194855.1 uncultured Hyphomicrobium sp. | reverse complement strand
CAACTGTGCCGCCATCCCCGAGAACCTGTTGGAGAACGAGCTGTTCGGCCACGAGAAGGGCGCCTTCACGGGAGCCGGCGCGCGGAAGGTCGGCAAGGCCGAGCTCGCGAACAAGGGCACGCTGTTCCTCGATGAGATCGGAGACATGCCCTTGCCGTTGCAGGGGAAGATCCTCCGGCTCGTCCAGGAGAGGCAGTTCGAGCGCGTGGGCGGCCTGCAGACCCTGAGCGTGGACGTGAGGGTGGTGGCCGCCACCAATCGGGCCCTCCGGACACTGGTCGAGGAGAAGCAGTTTCGCGAGGATCTCTACTTCCGGCTGTCCGTCTTTCCCATCGAGATCCCGCCCCTCAGGCGCAGGCGCCGCGACGTGCTGCTTCTCGCCGAGGCCTTCGTCGAGCGCTTCGGCCGCGAGATGGGACGCCAGGGCCTGCGCCTCTCCGACGCGGCCCGTGCGGCTCTCAGCGAGCACACCTGGCCGGGCAACGTCCGCGAGTTGCAGAACTGCATCGAGCGCGCCTTCATCCTCTGCGACGGGACCACCATCGAGCCGGCACACCTGAGGCTCGAGCCCGCCATGAGGACCGGGCCCACGCTGGCGGATGTGGTGGACCTGTCCGGCCCCCTGCCGGAGGTCACGAAGAGGGTTGTGTCCCGGGCCGAGGAGGAGGCCATCGCTGCGGCCCTCAAGGACACGGACGGCGACCGATCCGCGGCCGCGAGCCGCCTCGGTATCAGCCTCTCGACGCTGAACCGCCGCCTGCGCAAGGCCGAGGCCGAGACGGACGCCGACCGCGAGACGGAGGGCTCGTCAGATTCTTTGGGCCCGCCCAACGGACACAAGCCCTCTGAATGACTTTCTCGTTACCGGAGCCTTTTCCATTTCGTGCGCTGGTTGGCCTTGAGAATGCGCTTGCGCAGGCGGATGGACACGGGCGTCACCTCCACGAGCTCGTCGTCGCTGATGAACTCGAGCGCCTGCTCGAGGTTGAGCTGGCGGGGCGGGGTGAGGCGCACGGCCTCCTCCGACGTCGAGGCCCGCATGTTTGTGAGCTTCTTCGGCTTGGTGACGTTGACGTCGATGTCGTCCTGGCGTGAGTTCTCGCCGGCGATCATCCCCTCGTACACCTCGGCGCCTGGCGTGAGGAACAGCTCACCCCGGTCCTCGAGGTTGGACAGCGCGTAGGCCGTGGTCTGGCCGGCCCGGTCGGCCACGAGCACCCCGGTCTGGCGCCGCACCACGTCGCCCTGCCACTCCACCCAGCCCTCGAGCAGGCTGTTCATGACAGCGGTTCCCCGGGTGTCCGTGAGGAGCTCGGTCCGGACCCCGATGAGGCCACGGGTGGGCACGTGGAAGTCGAGCCGGATGCGCCCGGAGCCGTGGTTCACCATCTTGACCATCTTGCCCTTGCGCAACGCCATCTTCTCGAGCACGACCCCCATGAAGGTCTCCGCCACGTCGATCGAGAACAGCTCCAGCGGCTCCCGGCGTGCCCCGTCTTCCTCCCGGGTCAGGACCTCGGGGTTCGAGACGCCCATCTCGAAGCCCTCCCGGCGCATGGTCTCGATCAGCACCGCCAGCTGCAGCTCCCCGCGGCCGAGGACCTTGATGGCGTCGGCGCCCCCTGTGCTCTCCACCCGGATCGACACGTTCGTCAGGAGCTCCTTTTCGAGCCGCTCGCGAATGCTCCTTGACGTCACCCATTTCCCTTCCCTGCCGGCGAAGGGCGAGGTGTTCACAGAGAAGACCATGGCGATCGTGGGCTCGTCGATGTGAAGGGGTGAAAGCGGCGCCGGAGTCTCTTCGGACGTCACCGTCTCACCGATCTGGATGCCGTCGAAGCCGGCGAGCGCGACGATCTCCCCGCAGGCCGCCTCCTGCGCCGGCACTCGCTCCAGGCCGTCGAACACGTAGAGCTTCGTCACCTTCGTCGTACCGATCGAACCGTCCAGCTTCGCCACCGCCACGGTGTCGCCGACGCTCACCCGGCCGGAGAACAGCCGGCCGATGGCCAGGCGTCCCAGGTAGTCGCTGTAATCCAGGTTCGCGATGAGAAGCTGCAGCGTCCCACCCTCGTCTCCGGCCGGCGCGGGGATGGCGCGCACGAGAGCGTCGAAGAGTGGCCGGAGGTCCTTCCCCTGGCCGTCAGCCTCCGTGTTGGCGAACCCCTCTTTGGCGTTGGTGTAGAGCACGGGAAAGTCGAGCTGCTCCTCCGTGGCGTCGAGGTCGATGAAGAGGTCGTAGATCTCGTCCAGGACCTCCTTGGGCCGCGCGTCGGCCCGGTCGATCTTGTTGATGACCACCACCGGGGGCAGGCGAGCCTCCAGGGCCTTGCGCAGCACGTAGCGTGTCTGCGGAAGCGGGCCCTCGGAGGCATCGACGAGGAGCATCACCCCGTCGACCATCTTGAGCGCCCGCTCCACCTCGCCCCCGAAGTCGGCGTGGCCCGGCGTGTCCACGATGTTGATCTTCGTGTCGCCGTAGTGCACGGCGGTGCTCTTCGCCAGGAT
>CAXMOH010000282.1:0-10654 GCA_964194855.1 uncultured Hyphomicrobium sp. | reverse complement strand
TGTTCGTTGTGGCGAACTATTCGGGCTAGCGAACGTGCTCGGGCACCTGCACGTTCTGCTGGAGCTCTTTCCGTGTGCGCTGGATCGTTGGGTGGGCGGAGATCTGGGTGAGATCCGGGTCCGTCGGATCGCGCTCCTCGGCCGAAGGGGGAGGAGCGGAGCGAGCGGCGAGCTCATCCGTTGCGCGAATGAGAAGTCCCACCCATTCGCGGAAGGCGGCTTCCTTCGCAGCGCGCGACGCCGAGGCCGAAGAGCCCGACGGGCCGGCGTGGCGGGCCGAGCGGCGTCGGCCCGGGCGGGGCGGGGAGAGCTCGACCGCGTGAACGCCCCGTTTGCGGATCGTCTCCACCGTCTTCAGCAGAGTGATCGCCTTCTGTGCCCGTCCCCGTCGCGCCAGATCCTGGGCGACGCTGGCGAGGATCGCCAGCGCGTCGTCCTGCCGGCCCGCATCGAGCATCAGGCGGGCGAGGTAGGTCCGGACGCGCGGGCTCCAGTCGGAGCTGCCGAAGTGCGCCTGCAGGGCCGCCGCTGCGTGGTCGGGATCCGCTGCCTCGGGAGGCAGCGAGCGCACAGCCTCTTCTTCCTGAGACAGTGTCCGGCTCGAGCAGACCTCCTCCAGGAGCTCACGCGCCCCGGGACGCATCTTCAGCAGGGTCTCGAGCGCTCGGCGCTCGATCTCCAGAACCTGGCACGGGGTGGCTGCCACCACCGTCGCGGTCCGGGGGCGGTTCTTGAGGACCGCCACCTCGCCGACGAAGTCACCGGTTTCCAGGCGGCGGATGTCGAAAGGTCGTCCGTGCCCCCCCATGATGATGATGCGGACACTGCCGCTGGCGATGAGGAAGAGTGTGTTTCCAGGGTCCCCCTCCGTCACGAGCACCTCTCCAGGAGAGAAGAGCCGTGGCTGAAGCCCGTGCGCCACGTGCTGGAGCTCCTCTTTCGGGAAGTCGGCGAACAGCGTCGCGCCGAGAGCGGGCCGCCGATCGCCGGACGGACAGCCGAGGCTGAGCAAGAGCTCGTGGAGCTCTCCCGGGTCTCGAGTGGCGGTGGATCTGCGACGCCTGGAAGGTGACGGTCTCCGAAGGACGGGCTCGTCGTCGTCCAGCTCCGCCTCCGTCAGGAGAGGTCGAGGCTCGTCGTCGGCCGGCTCCGGCTCGAGGGCGTGCAATTCGGGCAGCTCGTGGCCGGCGTTGTCTTCGACGAGCTCCAGCTCGGGCTCGTCGGACACCGGCTCTTCGAGGCTCAGCTCGGGAAGTTGCGACGGGTCGACTCCCCGGGTCCTTCCCGCCGAGGCGCCAGCTGCGCCGCCTGGCGAGCTCGCCGCCCCGGCCGTCCTGGGCCCGGGGCCGCTCGCCGCCCGGGCCGCGGCCGCCGTCGCTTTTCGCACGCGGGCGCCGGCTTCACGGAGCTTCTGGATTCGCCGACCCACGTCGGGACGCCCCGGCTGGATCTTCTTGGCCCGCCTCAGCGCCTCGAGGGCTTTGTCGGCGGAGCCCATGCGGGCCAACTCGTCGGAGGCGAGCAGGAGCGAGAGCACCGCGTCCTCGTCCCGACCCGCCGCCACGAGACTCTCGGCCTCACGGAGCCGTTCCTCGGGCGTCGGCTCGGGACCCTCGCCCTTTCCGTCCGACGGTCTCGCCTCCGGATCGGCGCCCCCCGGAACCGCGGAGGTGGCCGAGGGCGGGGCCTCTTGAAGCCTCGCGAGGCGCCCCTCGACCTCGGGATTCCCGGGCTGGACCTCGCGGGCCCTCCTCAGTGCTTCGAGGGCCTTTTCGTCGAAGCCGAAGCGCTTCTGCTCGTCGGCCACGCCCAGGAGGATTGGAACCGCCTCCTCGCCCCGGCCGGCCAGAATCAGAAGATCGGCCAGACGGAGCCGCTCGGCGGCGGTGGGCTGGCGTCCTTCGAGCTCCTGGTAGAAGGCCTCGACAGCCTTGGCGTACTGCCGGCGGGCGACGAGGTCGTCCACCGATTCGGAGCGGCGAGAGCGTACTAGCCAGGAGAGGACCATGGTTCCTGCGCGCGAGTACTACAAATCGCGTGCCGGAGTTGCTCTCGAGATACGGCCGGCGGTAACCCTCTGGATGCAAACGGATTGACACGATTCGACGCACTCGGGCATTCGGCCTCAGCCGTCGGCGGTGACCGTTTTCAGGACACCGGCGAATGCCCGCCGTGTCTCGGAGTCGCGACACGGGCCCGCCTGGGCCCGCGAACAGGTGTGACGTTATACTGGCGGCGTCCCGAGCGAGCCCAGCACCCGGTGTACATCCTCTACAGCATTCTTCTCGCCGTTGGCTTCGTCCTGGCCCTGCCCTGGTTCTTCTGGAAGGGGCGTGGCACGGGAAAGTACTCCCGTACGTTCCGAGAGAGGATGGGCCGCCTCCCCGTGGACCTGAACGTCGACGGCGAGCGCTCCATATGGATCCACGCCGTGTCCGTGGGTGAGGTCCTGGCCGCCCGATCCCTCGTTCCTGCCCTCCGCGAGCGGTTCCCGGGCCACCGTCTCTTCTTGTCGACCACGACCACGACGGGCAACGCCGTCGCCGCCAGGGGAGCGCGGGACCTGGACGGGCTTTTCTATGCGCCATTCGACTGGGTGGGGCCCGTGCGCAAGGCCCTCTCGGTGCTCAACCCCGCGCTCCTCGTGCTGATCGAGACCGAGCTCTGGCCCAACCTGATTCACGAGGCGCACCTGCGCGGCACGAAAGTGAGTGTCGTCAACGGTCGGATCTCGAAGCGTTCCTTCGGGCGATACCGGCGCGTGCGCCCCTTTCTCCGACACGTTCTCGGTGAGGTCGACGCCTTTCTCATGCAGGCGGAGCCTCATGCCCAGCGGATCCGGGAGCTGGGCGCGCCGCCGGAGCGTGTCAGCGTCACCGGCAGCCTGAAGTTCGACGCCGCGGAGCCGGGCCGGCCTCCGGAGCGGCTGACGAGGCTCCTGGGCGAAGACGAGCGGTCGGATCGCCCGCTCTGGGTGGCGGGGAGCACGTCCCTCGGCGAGGACGAGCTGGTGCTGCAGGCGTTTCACCGCGTCCGGGAGCGGGTCGAGCACGCGCGCCTCCTGATCGCGCCCCGCCACCCCGAGCGCTTTCCCGACCTGCCTCCCCTCGTCGAGGCCGCGGGCTTCCGGTGCCGACGCCGCAGCACGCTGGAGCCGGGTGAGTGGGCGGACGGCGACGTGCTCCTCCTCGACACCCTTGGTGAGCTCGCCCAGATCTACTCTCTCGCGTCGGTCGTGTTCGTCGGGGGAAGCCTGGTTCCCTCCGGCGGGCACAACATCCTCGAGCCCGCGGCCGCTTCCAGGCCGGTGGTCGTCGGCCCGCACATGGAGAACTTCCAGGAGATCGCAGACCAGTTCCGAGCGGAGGAGGCCCTCGTCCAGGTGCAATCCGCCGACGAGCTCGGGCGGGAGATCTCGGCTCTCCTGCTCGACGAGCCACGGCGGCGCGCCCTCGGGGAGCGTGCCCGCGGTCTGGTGGAACGCAACCGGGGTGCCGTAGCGCGCACCGTCGACGCTCTCGAAGGCGTGCTCACGTGAGGCGGGCCCTGGGCTGGCTCTTCGCCGCCGTGGCGCAGGTGCGCTTCGCTGCATACCGTCACGGCGTCTTCCAACGCCACGCCCTGGCGGGTCCGGTCGTCAGCGTTGGGAACTTGAGCGTGGGCGGAAGCGGAAAGACGCCCGTCGTGCGCCGCGTGGCCGAGATGCTCCGCGAGGAGGACCGTCCCGTGGCGATCCTCAGCCGTGGCTACGGGGGGAGGTTCCACGGGGACGTGCTCGTGGTGAGCGACGGTGAGGACGTGCTGGCCGGCGCCGCAGAGGCCGGTGACGAGCCCGTGATGCTGGCCCGCGCCCTGCCCGGCGTCGTGGTCGCCGTGGGCCCGAACCGGGACGTGGTCGGGCGCGCCGTGGAGGCGCGATTCGGCCGGCGAGTGCACGTGCTCGACGACGGCTTCCAGCACCTCCGCTTGCGGCGGGACCTGGACATCGTGTGTCTCGACGTGCGCGACCTCGACGATCGGCCGTTGCCCGCCGGCCGCCTCCGCGAGGGACCGGCGGCACTCGAGCGGGCGCACATCGTCCTCCTGACCCGGCTGGAGGTCGCGACCGAGGACCAGCTGCGCGCCCTCGAGACCCGGCTGGGGCCCGAGCGCACGTTCCGCGTCTCCCGCCGCGTGGTCGGCTGGCGCACCCTCGAGGGGGTCGACGCTCCCGCACCCGGCCGCGTCTTCCTCTTTGCGGGGATCGCTCGACCCGAGCGCTTCGAGAAGGACGCTTTGGCCTCGGGGGCCACCGTGGCGGGGCACTCGTTTTTCCCGGACCACCACCGTTACCACGGCGCCGAGATCGAGGCGATCGCCTCCCGGGCCCGGGCCGCGGGGGCGCAGGCGTTGGGGACGACGGCCAAGGACGCCGTGCGCATGGAGGGGCTCGCAGGCGACGCGTCGAGCCTTCCCGTGCTGGTTCTGCACGTCGAGGCGGCGATCTCCGACGAGAGCCGCTTTCGGCGCCAGCTCTTCGAGGCCGTGGGGAGAGCGGCATGAAACGCGCTCGACGCTACGCCCTCGAAGCGAACCTGGCCGTCGTGGTCTCGGCGGTGGTGCGTCGTCTGCCCCGGCGCCTGGTCCTCGCCCTCGGGCGGGGTCTCGGTCGGATCTGGGGGACCCTGGACAAGCGTCACCTCCGCATCGCGGCCGACAACCTCCGCCAGGCCTTCCCCGAGTGGGACGAGGAGCGGGTCCTGCGCACCGCCCGAGGCGTCTACGCCCACTTCGGCACCGTGCTGTTCGACATCCTCTGGATGGAGGGTCGCAGCGCCGAGGAGCTCCTGGCGCTGGCCGACGTGGAGGGCCTCGAGATGGCCCGCGAGGTGGTGGCCTCGGGGCGCGGGGTGGTGTGCCCGACCGGACACTTCGGGAACTGGGAGTTCCAGGGCGTTGCTTCGGCACTCCTGCTCGGCCCCTTCTCGGTGGTGGCCCGTCCGCTGGACAATCCGAAGCTGGACCGCCGGCTCGTGGGACTGCGCACCGCCACCGGGAACACGGTCATCTACAAGAAGAAGGCGCTCGGGCAGATCATGCGCACCATCCGCGAGGGTGGGATCGTGGCCATCGTGATCGACCAGAACGTTCAGGCGAAAGATGGGATCTTCGTCGACTTCTTCGCCCGACCCGCCTGCACGACGACGGTGGCCGCCGCCCTCGCGTTGAAGACGGGGTGCATGATCGTCCCGGTGCACTGTCCGCTCGGCCCCGACGGACGCTACCGGATGGTCTATGGCCCAGCGGTCGAGTGGAAAGGGAAGGGTCGCAGCAAGAAGGACGTGGCCGCCCTGACCCAGCAGCTGACCTCGATCGTCGAGGGATGGGTGCGCGAGCACCCCGAGCAGTGGCTGTGGCTCCACCGTCGCTGGAAGACGAGGCCGGCCGAGGAGACGCTGGCCGGGGACCAGCCCCCAGCGTCGAGCCCTCCACCAGGCGGTGTTTCGTGACGGGCGTCGAGCGCTTGCTCGTGCGTGCGCCGAACTGGGTCGGAGACGTCGTCCTCTCGCTGCCTGCTTTGCGTGACATCCGTCGGGCGTTCCCCGACGCGCGGCTCGAGGTTCTCGCGCGGTCGTGGGTCGCGGACCTGTATCGGGCCGTGCCCGAAGTGGACAGCGTCAACGAGAGCCGGGGCCACAGCGAAGACGCCGCGGCCTTGCAGGGCCGTTTCGACCTGGCGCTGCTGCTGCCCAACTCCTTCGCCACGGCGCTCGTCCTCTGGCGCGCTGGAATCCCCCAGCGCTGGGGCTATTCGACCGACGGGCGCGGGCTGCTCCTCACTCGCAGCTGCGGGGTGCCTGCGACGGTCAGGGGGAAGAGCCAGGTGTACTACTATCGAGCGATGCTCGACGGGCTGGACCTCTCCACCGAGGGACCACCGGACCCCTCGCTCCGCTCACCGGAGGAGTGGAGCGCCCGCGGCGCCGAGCTGCTGGGCCACGACGGGCCCTGGATCGGTGTCAACCCCGGCGCGTTCTTCGGCTCGGCAAAGCGCTGGCTGCCGGAGCGCTTCGCCGCCGCGGCGGATATCGTGGCCCGCAAGATGGGCGCCCGCGTGGCGATCGTCGGCGGCCCGGCCGAGCGGCCCCTGGCCCAGGCCATTGCCGCCGGGATGCAGGCCCCGGTGCGCGTCCTGTGCGGCGAGACGACCCTCGGCGAGCTCGTCGGCGTCCTCTCGCGCCTGCGCCTGCTCCTCACCAACGACTCGGGACCGATGCACGTCGCCGCCGCGCTGGGCATTCCCCTGGTGGCGGTCTTCGGCTCGACGGACTGGCGCGAGACGGCTCCCGTAGGAGACACGTCGCGGATCGTACGGGAGCACGTCGAGTGCGCACCCTGCATCCTCAGGGAGTGCCCGATCGACCACCGCTGCATGACCCGCGTGGAGATCGACCGCGTGACGTCGGAGGCGTTGGAGCTCGTGGCGTCATGACGGCGAAGATGCGTCCGGCGATCTTTCTCGACCGGGACGGCACGCTGTCTCACGAGGTGGGCTACGTGAACCACCCGTCGCGTTTTCGCCTTTATCCGTGGTCGGTCGACGCGGTGCGCGCCATCAACCGGGCGGGCTGGCTGGCGGTGCTCGTGACCAACCAGGCGGGCGTGGCCCGGGGCTATTTCCCCGAGGAGGTGGTCCACCTGGTGCTCGGCAACATGAAGGACGCCATGGCCGCGGGGGGCGCGCGCTTCGACGGCGTGTACGCCTGTCTCCACCACCCCACCGTGGGAGAGCCACCGTATCGGAAGGACTGCGACTGCCGCAAACCGCGCCCGGGGATGCTCAGAAAGGCTGAAACCGAGCTCGGCGCGGACCTGGCCCGGTCGTGGGTGGTGGGGGACCGCCGGGGTGACGTCGAGCTCGCCTGGAGCGTGGGGGCCCGAGGCGCTCTCGTCGAAACCGGCTACGGGCGTGGCGAGCTCGAATACCTCTCGCCGGGGTGGGACCGCAAGCCCGACCTGGTGGCCCCACACGCGCTCGAGGCGGTGGAGCGAATCATCGGAGGGTCCGAGTGAGCACGACCAGGGGAAGCCGACTCGAGGGCCTCGTGGGCGCGTTGCGCGGCCGACGAGTGCTCGTGATCGCCGATCTCGTGGCCGATGAGTTCGTCTACGGCCGGGTCGAGCGGATCAGCCGCGAGGCGCCGGTCCTCATCCTGCGCTACGACTCCACCGACGTGCGCCTCGGAGGCGGAGCGAACGCCGTCCACAACATCGCCACCCTCGGCGGGAGACCGATCCCATTCGGCGTGCTGGGCCGGGACGAGATGGGCCGCCACGTCCGCAAGCAGCTCAAGGACAAGGCCATCGGGACGTCGCGGGTGGTGAACGAGCCCGGGTACGCCACCCCGGTCAAGACGCGCATCCTGGCCGGGCGCGCCCACTCCACCAAGCAGCAGATCGTCCGCATCGACAAGGTGAGCACCGTGGGCCGGCCGAGCCCCGCTCGCCGGGCGGTGCTTCAGGCGCTCCGAGCATACAAGGGCCCTGTGGACGGCGTCCTCGTGAGCGACTACGGCTTCGGGCTGCTGAGCCCCGAGCTCGTGAAGTCCGCCGTGGCCTTCGCGCGCCGGCGCCGGGTCCCGGTCACCGTGGACTCCCGCTTCGACCTCCTGCGCTACAAGGGGATGACCGCCGTGACTCCCAACGAGCCGGAGGTGGAGGTGGCGCTGGGGATCACCATCGGCCACGATCGGGCGAAGCTCGAAGCAGCCGGGCGGACGCTCCTCGAGCGGCTCGCCTGCCAGGCGGTTCTCATCACTCGTGGCAGCCACGGCATGACGCTCCTCGAGCGGGGCCGGCCTTCGCTCCACATCCCGATCCACGGTACGGACGAGGTGGCCGACGTCACCGGAGCCGGCGACACCGTCATCGCCACGTTCACTCTCGCCCTGGCCGCAGGGGCGACGCCGGCCGAGGCCAGCCGACTGGCGAACTACGCCGGCAGTGTCGTGGTCATGAAGCACGCCACCGCCGTTGTTTCTTCGGGGGAGCTGCTCGCCGCGGTGAGGGAAGGCGAGAGCCGGTGAGAGAGGCCGCGTCCAAAGTGGCCTCCCTCGACAGCGTGCGCGCCCAGGTCGAGGCGGCTCGTCGCGAGGGGCGGACCGTGGCCCTTGCGAACGGCTGCTTCGACGTGCTGCACGTGGGTCACGTGCGCTACCTCGAAGGCGCCAGGGCGGAGGCCGACGTGCTGGTGGTGGGCGTCAACGGCGATGGCTCGGTGCGGCGCCTCAAGGGGGACGACCGTCCGGTGATGCCGGCGGGAGACCGCGCGCTCCTCGTCGCCGCTCTCCGGGCCACAGACCACGTCGTCGTCTTCGAGGAGGACGACGTGAGCCGGCTGATCCAGACGCTCCGACCCGACGTCCACTGCAAGGGCACCGACTACACCGAGGAGACCGTCCCCGAGCGCGGCGTCGTCCTCTCCTACGGCGGCCGGGTCGCGATCGTCGGCGATCCGAAGGACCACGACACCCGCCGCCTCCTCGAGAGGATCCGCGGGTGAGAGCGGTCATCGTCCGGCTCTCGTCGATCGGGGACGTGGTCCACACGCTGCCCACCCTCGCCGCCCTCAGGAACGGGGGATGGGAGGTCGGATGGGTCGTCGAGCCGCCGTCCCGGGTTCTCCTCGAAGGGAACCCCATCCTCGATCAGGTCGTGGCGGCGCCGGGGTCGAAGGCCTTCGAGTGGACGGAGGCCCGATCGGCGGTTCGGGCACTGCGACGTCGGCGCTACGACGTGGCCCTGGAGTTCCAGGGGCTGTGGAAGTCGGCGGGGTGGGCGCGGCTCGCCGGGGCGGGTCGGGTGATCGGGTACGCTCGTCCGTGGCGTCGAGAGCCGGCGTCGGCGTTGCTCCTCGGCGAGCGTGCCGATCTTCCCGCCGGGATCGATCACGTGATCGACAAGAACCTCGCGCTCCTTCGCCCGCTGGGTATCGAGGCGGTGGGGCTGCGCGAGTTTCCGCTCCCCCCGAGTCCCGAGGCGGCGGCCCGGGCCGAACGGAGCGTGAGCGAGACGGGTGGGGGAGACGTCGCGCTCCTCAATCCGGCCGGCGGGTGGGCGAGCAAGCTCTGGCCGGCGGAGCTATTCGGTGAGGTCGCCAAGGGTCTGCGGGACCTCGGGCTTCGGTCGATCGTCACGTGGGGTCCCGGGGAGCAGTCGTTGGCCGACCGTGTGGTGGCCGCGTCGGACGGGGCCGCCGAGAGGTCCTTCCCGACGACCCTCCTCGACTACGTCGAGTTGGCTCGCCGGGCCCGCCTCGTCGTCGCGGCCGACACCGGGCCGCTGCACCTTGCCTGTGCCGTCGGAACGCCCGTCGTCGCCCTCTTCGGCCCGACGGATCCGGAGCGCAACGGTCCCTTTGCCGCCGCGGACGTCGTCGTGCGGCGCACGCCCCCGTGCGCGCCGTGCTACAGCCGCACGTGCGCCCGCCACGCCGGAGTCATGGCCGAGATCCCGTCGGCCGAGGTCCTGGCCGCCGCGGAGCGCCGGCTGGCGATTGCCCCCGAGAGACAGCCCCATGCCGTCTAGGTACCGCGTGCCGGCCGGCTGGTTGATCGGTGTGATCGTCGTGGTCCTGGCGCGTCCGACCCTGGTGTCGATGGCGATCGGCCTGCCGCTCGTGGCGACCGGCGAGGCGATCCGCATCTGGGCCTCGGGACACATCGAGAAGACGAAGATCCTGGCCACCGGGGGCCCCTACGCGCACTGCCGCCACCCGCTCTACGTCGGCAGCCTCTTCATCGCCCTGGGGGCCGCGATCGCCTCCGCCAGCGTCTGGGTCGTGCTGGCGGTGGCCGCCTACTTCCTCGCGTTCTTTCCATCTGTCATGCGCGAGGAGTCGGATTTCCTGGCGAAGAAGTTCCCGGAAGAGCACGGGGCGTGGGCGGTCGCCGTGCCGCCGTTCATCCCCCGTCTCACTCCCGGAGGCTCGCGCTCGTCGCATTTCCAGTGGACAGGCGTCAGCCGCAATCGCGAGTGGCGCACCGTGGTGGCTCTGCCCCTGATCGCGATCCTTCTCTACGCGCGAAGCTGGCTCGACGTTTGAGGACGGCGGCTACTCGTGTCCGCCGGGGTGGGAGCATCCCGGGTAGCCCTCGAAGAACGTGTCCCCGGTCCAGCCCAGCTCTTTCATGCCGATCTCGGACGAGTAGTAGGCCCCGGCCACCCAGCCCTTGAGGTGGGCGAGCGAGTCGCCCAGGTCCGGATCCCGCGATTCCGGCGTCTCGGGAATCGCGAACCATCCCCAGTCGCGGTGACCCTTCGGGTGGGCGCGCTCCGCGGCTGCGCCGGCATCGAGGACCTCGTGCTGCTCGGCGTCGGTCAACCCGACGAAGGGCCGCTGGAATCGCCGGAGCGACTCGGCCTCGAACGCCGCGAGGGCCGTCAGGAACCCGCTCCGGGCGTCACGGGTGTCGACGCTCAACAGCAGGTCGACGAAGCGGTTGACCCGGGCTTCGTTCGAACCGGGCACGATGCGCTCCCCGAGGGCGATCAGTGTCTCGTCCTGATGGGGTGAGAGAAACGCCGGCGTCCACTCGCCCTCCGCCACAGCCCGGTCGGAGGCCGCGACGGCGGCGCCGGTCTCCATGTGGCGGTGCACCGGATGCGACGCGAG
>CAXMOH010000281.1:0-8928 GCA_964194855.1 uncultured Hyphomicrobium sp. | reverse complement strand
AGCCGCGACGCCGCAGGCGTCGCATCCTAATTGACCAGGACCCTGCGGACGCCCTCGCGCGTCAGCCACACCACGTCAGCCTCGCCTCCTGATGGACCAGGCCCCTCGAGACGCCCCCCGAGCGTCAGCCAACACGCCCCTAGCATCGCCTCCCTATCGAACTACCCCCTCCGCGTCACCTTCACCACCCGCTTCGTCCGTCGCGCCTTCGCCTTCGGCACCGTCAGCGTCAGTAGCCCCCCCTTGATCTCCGCCTTCACCTGCTTGGTGTCGATGTCCGCCTCGAACCTGAACGACCGCGCGAACGCCCCATACCGTCGCTCGAGACGGTGAAACGCGGCCGAGCGCCCCCCGGCCGGATGGCGCTCTCCCCGGACGGTGACCTCCCTGCCCTTGACCCTGAGATCGATGTCGGCCCGTGCCAGCCCCGGCAGCTCGAGCTCCACCAGATAGGCCTCGGGCGAGTCGTACACGTCGGCGATCGGGACCCAGCTCGGCGCGAAGGGTTCCATGTCGTTGGTCCGATCCCGGGAGAGAGTCTCTTCGAAGAAGCGGTTCATCCTCTCCTGGAGATTCAGAAGCTCCTTGAGAGGATCGGGGCGCCGAGGCATCGACGCCAGTTTACCTCAACGCGAGAGCCGCTTCCTGAGCTCGGCGAGGAGCGCCAGCGCCTGCATCGGAGTCAGGGTGTCCGGATCCGCCCGGCGCAGCTCCTCCACCACGGCCTCCTCCTCTCCGGAGAAGAGAGCCAGCTGGCGAACCCCCGGCGCGTCGTCGTGCTCGGAGTGGGCCAGCCGCGGACGGCCCTCCCGATCGAACTCGGTGCTCTCGAGGTTTCCGAGGATCTCCTGGGCTCGCACGACCACCGTGGCCGGGAGCCCGGCGAGGCGGGCCACCTGGATGCCAAACGAGCGGTCGGACCCCCCAGCCTCGATTTTGCGGAGAAACACGATCGTGTCCTGCCACTCCCGGGCCGACACGTGGAGGTTGCCCACGGTGGGGATGTCGGCCGCCAGGTCGACGAGCTCGTGGTAGTGGGTGGCGAAGATGGTCTTGGGCCCGCTCTCGCTCCGGGCGATGTGCTCGGCCACGGCCCAGGCGATGGACAGCCCATCGAAGGTGGCGGTGCCCCGTCCGATCTCGTCCAGGAGGACCAGGCTGCGCTCCGTAGCGTGGCGTAGGATGAGGGCGGTCTCCTGCATCTCGACCATGAACGTGGACTGGCCTCGAAGAATCTGATCGCTTGCACCCACCCGGGTGAAGACCCGGTCCACCAGCCCGAGCTTGGCCTCTCGAGCGGGCACGAACCCGCCCATCTGGGCCATGACGGTGATGAGCGCGACCTGGCGCAGGAAGGTGGACTTGCCGCCCATGTTCGGGCCCGTGAGCACGAACAGGCGTGCGCTGTCGTCTCCCATGGCCACGTCGTTGGCCACGAAGGGGTCGTCGAGAACACGCTCCATGATCGGGTGGCGCCCCTCGACGAAGGACAGCTCGTCCCCGCGAGTCAGGCGGGGCTTGACGTAGTCGTATCGTGTCGCCGCTTCGGCCAGGCACACGAGGACGTCGAGGGCGGCCGTCGCCCGGGAGGTCTGCTGGATCCGTTTCGCCGCGGCAGCCACCTGCTCGCGCAACGCCTCGAACAGCCGTGCCTCGTGCTCGAGGATGAGCTCGTCCGCCCGCAGCACCCGCTCCTCGTGCTCCTTGAGCTCGGGGGTGATGTAACGCTCGCCGTTGGCGATGGTCTGCTTGCGGATGTAGTCGTCGGGCACCAGGCCGAGGTTGGTCTTGCTGACCTCGATGTAGTACCCGAAGACGCGGTTGAAACGGACCTTGAGGTTGGAGATCCCGGTGCGCTCCCGCTCCCGCTCCTCGATTGCCGCGATCGTGGCGCGGCCGCCCCGGCTGGTGGAGCGAAGCTCGTCGAGCTCCGGGTCGACGCCGTCGCGAATCACCCCGCCTTCGCGGAGGAGCGCCGGCGGTTCGTCGACGAGGGTTTTCTCCACATCCTCGGCCAGGTCCAGCGGGGGATCGAGGTCCTTGACGAGGCGGCGAACGAGCGGGGCGAGGCACTCGGCCAGGGCCTCCGCCGCACCGGGGAGGGCTCGCAGGGAGCTGGCCAGCGCGACCAGGTCTCGCGGGCCGGCCGTGCCCAGGGTGACTCGCCCGAGGATGCGGTCGAGGTCCTGCACTCCTGCCAGCGTCTCCCGGAGGCGCCCGCGATCGATGGCCCGGAAGGCCAGCTCCTCCACGGCGTCGAGGCGGTCCTGGATGCGCTCGAGCTCGACCAGGGGGCGCAGGATCCTGTCGCGGAGGAGTCGTGCACCCATGGGAGTGCGGGTGTGGTCGAGGACGTCCAGGAGCGTTCCGCGGCGCGAGCCGTCCGCCATGCTCTCGGTCAGCTCGAGGTTGCGACGGGTCACCGAGTCGATGATGAGGAGGTCGCCGGCGCCCCGAGTCGTCAGACTGGTCACGTGGGTGAGATCGCGCTTCTGAGTCTCGCGGATGTACCGAAGCGCGGCGCCGGCGGCGGCGGTTGCCCGGGGCAGACCCTCGCACCCGAAGGCCTCGAGCGAGACCACCCCGAAATGGGCGAGGAGCTCCCGGCGTGCTCGCTCCTGCTCGAAGCTGCGGTCCTCGACCGGGGCCCTGGAGATCGCGCCCTCGGGCTGGGCGGGATCCGTGAGCCACCCGGGCAACTCGGCGTTGCCGCGGACCAGGATTTCCCGGGGTCTCGTGGCGCCGATCTCGTCGCGCAGGCGATCGAAGCGTCCCGAGCCGCTCCACTCCGCCGCGAAGAACTCGCCGGTGGTGGCGTCGAGCCAGGCGGCGCCCACGCTCGACGAGCCCGGGTCCAGTGCGAGCACGTAGGACGTCTCGCTGGCGTCGAGAGCCGAGGCCTCGAGCTGGGTGCCGGGAGTGATGACCCGCACCACCTCGCGGTGCACGACCCCCTTCGCCGCGCGGGGATCCTCCATCTGCTCACAAAGCGCCACCCGGAACCCCTGGGCCACCAGTCGGGCGATGTAGCCCGGGGCGGCGTGGTAGGGCACGCCGCACATGGGGACCGGCTCGCCGCTCTTGTCCTTCGAGCGGGACGTGAGAGCGATCTCCAGGGCCTTCGAGGCCGCGACGGCGTCGTCGAAGAACATCTCGTAGAAGTCGCCCATGCGGAAGAAGAGGAGCGCGTCCGGATGCTCGGCCTTCATGCGGTGGAACTGCCGCATGGCCGGGGTCAGGGGAAGTGTCGAGGAGGGCACGTTTTGCTCTCGGGTCAGGGGCGGGCGCGGCTTCGCGGCCGGCAGGACAGTGGAGTATAAGCTAACCCGTGCGAGTCCTTGCCGTGGACACGACGACGCCCCGCGGGAGCCTGGCCGTGGTGACGGCCGACAGGGTGGAGTTCGAGGTTCGCGCGACCACGGCGGATGGGCACTCGCGCTGGCTGGTGGCCGCGGTCGACGTGGCCCTGAGCGGCCTCGGGCTCGAGCCTCGGGACCTGGAGGGCTTGGCCGTCACCGTGGGCCCCGGCTCTTTCACCGGCCTGAGAGTCGGGATGAGCACCGTCCAGGGACTGGCGCTGGCGATGGGCCGACCCTGCTTCGGTGTGTCGTCTCTCGACGTCCTGGCCGCCTCGGCCGTGGGTCAGGCCCCATCGATCGTGGCCCTCGTGGACGCCATCCGTGGCGAGGTGTTCGGGGCTGTCTACGACGGCGAGGGTCGGCTTCGAGGCGATCCTCGGGCAGGGCAAGCCGCGGACTTCGTCGAGGACGTCGATGGAGAGGTGGCCTTCGTCGGAGATGGGGCCCTGCGGTACCGCGCCGAGATCGAGGCCAGAGTCGCCGGTGCGGCTTTCCCCGCGGTCGATCTGTTCCTGGCAGCGGCTCTCGGGCGCCAGGCGATCGAGCCCCTGCAGGCGGGAAAGGGGGTGCCGCCCGGTGAGCTGCGTCCCCTGTATCTGCGCGCGGCCCACATTCGGAAGCCGAAGCGTTGAGACTGCCAGGCCTCTGGCTCGAGCGGGCCACGGCGGAGGACCTGCCGGCGTTGGCCGCCCTCGAGGCCGAGTGCCACACGCATCCCTGGAACCAATCCCAGTTTCAGGAAGAGGCCTCGCTCGGCCCCCCGAATGCCCTCCTCGTGCTCCGAGCCGCCGCCTCGTCGCCCGAGCGGTGGCGGGGCATCCGGGCGTACACCGCCTACCGGGTCGTCGTCGACGAGATGCACATCCTGAATCTGGCCGTTGCGCCGGGCTGGCGGCGTCGTGGCCTGGCCCGCTGGCTCCTTGGATTCGCGGTGCCCCAGGCCGCCCGGGGCGGGGCCCGCCGGGTGTTCCTGGAGGTGCGCCAGGGCAATGGCGACGCTCTCTCGCTCTACGAGGCGCTGGGGTTCCAACGGGTGGGCGTGAGGAGCGACTACTACAGCAATCCTCGAGAGGCCGCGGTGCTTCTGGCTCTCGAGAAGGTCCCCCAACGGTTCCCTTGAAATCGGCGCCGGGCGCGTGCTACCGTCCCTCCCGGGCACCGGGTTCTGCCCGGCTCCCCGCCGATGAAACACCACGCCCAACCCGTCAGTCTCGTCCCAGAGACCTTCCAATCAGGAGGCGCCGATGCAGGAACCGGTTTCGCTCAGCGAGGGCTCACTCACCGATGAGGAGTTCTCTCAGATGGAGGTGCAGCATCACGAATTCGAGAGCCGCCTGGACGAGCTGGCCGAGAAGTCTGTCCTGACCGACGACGAGCAGTTCGAGGAAACGACCCTCAAGAAGAAGAAGCTGCAGCTCAAGGATCGGATGCAGCGAATCGCCCGGCAGCGGGCGGCGTCGGCGCATCCTTAGAATCGGGATCCCGCGTCCGCCCTCGAGGCGATCGCGAGGGCGGAGGACGACCACAGTGAAGCGCGCACGTCACTTCCGACGCGGTGTCGCGATCCTGCCGAGCCTCTTCACCACAGGGAACCTCTTCCTGGGGTTCTGGTCGATTATCAAGACGATGGACGGTCAATTTGCCGCTGCCGCGCCCATGCTCGGCGGGGCCGTCGTTCTCGATATGCTCGACGGCCGCATCGCCCGGCTCACTGGCACACAGAGCGACTTCGGCGCCGAGCTCGACAGCCTGGCGGATGCCGTGTCCTTCGGCGTGGCTCCGGCTCTCCTGGCCTACGGCTGGGCCCTTCACACGCTGCCTCGCGCGGGCTGGACGGCGGCGTTCCTGTTCCTGGTGTGTGGCGTGCTTCGCCTGGCGCGCTTCAACGTCCAGAAGCAGGTCGTGGACTCGCGTTTCTTCGTCGGGCTTCCCATCCCGGCGGCCGCGGCTCAGCTCGCGGCGATCGTATTCATCGTTCCGAGCCCGCCGTCCGAGCGCTGGGCCGCCGTGCTCATGCTCGCTCTCGTGGTCACGCTGGCGCTCCTGATGGTCGGGACCTTTCGGTACCGCTCGTTCAAGGGGGTCGACCTCAAAAGGCGGCGACGCTCGATCACGGTGCTCGGGATCGCCCTTGTGTTCCTCCTGGTGGCTCTCGATCCCAAGGTGTTCCTGCTGGCTGCGGGCAGCCTCTACACCCTCTCGGGTCCGGTCGGCTACGCCATGGGGCTCGTCCGCCGCAGAGGCAGGCAGCCCCAGTCCGCGGCGGCAACGGAGGAGTCCCAGGCGAGCCTGTGAGCTCCCACCATCCCCAGGTGGGCGTCGGCGGGGTCGTCGTGGCCGATGGGCGCGTCCTGCTGATCCGACGGGGGAAGGCGCCGCTGCTGGGTCGGTGGTCGATCCCCGGTGGAACCGTCGAGTCGGGCGAGACCCTCGAGCAGGCCCTGGTTCGGGAGATGGCAGAGGAGACCGGTCTCGACGTGGTGCCGCTGCAGCTCCTGACCGTGCTCGACCGGATCGACCGGGAGGGCGATCGAGTGGTTTTCCACTACGTCATCGTGGACTACCTCTGCCGGTGCCTCTCCCCACCCGCCATGGCCCGGGCAGGCTCCGACGCCCTCGAGGTCCGGTGGGTGGGGGCCGAGGAGCTCGAGCCCCTCAACCTGACCGCCAAAGCCCTCGAGGTCGTGAAGGAGGCCTTCCGCCTCTCATTGAAGGTGTGAACTTGCCAGGGAGAGCCGAGAGGAGTAACCTCAAGTGGTATCTTGCCCTTTGGAGGGCAAGTGGCCGTGGGGAGGGGAAATGCGGCTCGTAGTAGTCGTGGCCGTGCTGGCCGTGGGCGCGCCGGGGCTGGCCCATGCCGGGGGCAAGAAGATCCCCAGGCCCATGTCGCTCACCCAGCGCCAGCCCAAGGACGTGACCCCTCACGCCTCCCTGCGCTACCCCGACGTTCCGAAGCCCATGTCCTTGACCGAGCGGCAGCCGAAGGCTGTGACCCCTCACGCCTCCCTGCGCTACCCCGACGTTCCGGAGCCCATGTTGCTGACCGAGCGGCAGCCGAAGGATGTGACCCCCCACGCTTCCCTACGCTACCCCGACGTTCCGCAGCCGATGTTGCTGACCGAGCGGCAGCCGAAAGAGGTGACCGCTCACGCCTCCTTGCGCTATCCCGACGTCCCGGAGCCCATGTCCCTGACCGAGCGGCAGCCCAAGGCGGTCACCCCCCACGCGTCGCTCCGGATTCCCTGGACACCGGAGCCGATGTCTTTGACCCGGCGGCAGCCTAAGGAAGTCGGCATGCACCCGTGGGTTCGCAACGCCGAAGCCGAGTGAGCTGAGCCGGGCTCAGAGCCGGTAGAGCATCCAGTAGACGACGACCCCGGACAGCGACACCCAGGCCCACAGCGGGAGCGTCCACCGTGCAATCGCCCTGTGTGCGGCGAATCGGGAGCGGAGCGCCCGGGTCAGCGTCACGAGGACCAGGGGCACGATCGCCACGGCGCCGACCGTGTGCGTGATGAGAACCGTGAAGTAGAACAGACGGATGGGTCCCTGCCCGGTGAAGCGCACCGAGCCCACCTGGAAGTGGTAGAACAAGTACGACCCGAGGAAGAGCGCCGAGCAGGCCAGCGCGCCCAGCATCGCGAGTCGGTGTGCGTCGCGACGCCCGCGGCGGATGAGCATCCAACCCACGAAAAGGAAGGCCGCGCTCGAAGCATTGAGCGCGGCGTTCACCGTGGGCAGGTCGGAGACGCTCATGTCGCCCGCTCAGGCCGCCACGAGCCATTCTGAGGAGCCCGGCTTGGACTCGCGGCGAAGAATCTCACGAGCGCAGCCGGGACGAGGCTCAGAGCCGCGCGGCGAGAAGGAGTGAGCACAGGGCGGGGAGATAGAGAATCGAGGCGAAGAAAAGCCCCCTGGCGGCGGCGACGTTCCGGGCCGAGGCCAGGCGGAGCGCGAAGAGCGTGAGCGCGATCCCGAGGACAAGGGCTCCTGCCAGGTATCCTGGGCCGCCCAGGCCGGCCGCCGGTGCCGCCAGGCTCACGAGCAGCAGGGCCAGGGAGTGGATCACCGTCTGGCGCGCCGTGAAGACTCCCTCGCGATCCACGACGGGCAGCATGGGAAAGCCGCCCCGTTCGTAGTCGTCCCGATAGAGCCAGGCGATGGCGAGGAAGTGGGGGATCTGCCAGAAGAAGATGATGGCGAAGAGGACGAAGGCGCCCCAGTCGAGCGATCCTCGTGCCGCCGCCCAGCCGATGACGGGCGGCAACGCCCCCGGGACCGCGCCCACCAGGGTCGAGAGGGGCGTGTGTGGCTTGAGAGGCGTGTACAGGACGAGGTAGCTCAGAAGGGTCGCCGTCGCCACTGCGGCCGCGAGAGGCCCGGAGGCAGCAAGCAGGATCCCGAGGCCGAGGCTGCTGAGCAGCGCCCCGAAGAGGGTGGCCTCGGCAGGGGTCACCCGTCCTGCAGGAATCGGTCGCGTTCGGGTCCGGTGCATGAGGGCGTCGGTCCGCCGCTCGATGACCTGGTTGAGGACGGACGCCCCTGCAGCCACTGCGCCCGTTCCGAGCAGCGCCCAGAGGAGCGCCAGGCCAGGGACGGGACCCGCGGAAGAGGTCACGAACCCCACGAGGGTCGTGACGAGCACGAGAGCGGTGATCCTGGGCTTGGTGAGCTCGAGCCAGTCGCGGGCCGCAACCCGTCTCACGGTGAGAGTGTTCGCGATCATGCTGGTTGGCTTGTCTTCCCGTGGAGGCCGTCCGCCACGGGGCTTCAGGTAGTCTAGCAGACCGTGGTGGAGCGTCTCACGGCTCCTCGGGCCCGCCGCCGTATTCCTCGCTCCCCTTCCCCCGGGACCTCTCTCGGCGGCGCCTGACCTGCTCGCCCAGGCTGGGCACCGTGTAGGCCACGACAGACCGGTTGCGGAGGCCGACGAAGATCTGACGGCCCGCGACGAGGGGAGCAGTGCGGATCTCGGCCGCCGTGCGCAGGCTGCCCAGCGAGCGGCCTTCGGTGAGCTCGAAGCCGAGGATCTCGTTCTCGTGACACGCGATGACGATGCTGTCGTCGAGCAGCAGTGGGCCCGAGAGTGGTCTCGAGGGCAGCGCGCGTCGCCAGGCCAGGTTGCCTCCGCGCGCCAGGCCGTAGAGCACCGCGTCGAAGGAGGCGAAGAAGACGCGATCGGGAAGGAGGAGCCCCGGGGCCTCGATGTCGGCCCCGACCTTCCAGCGCCAGCCTCGATCGCCGTTGTCGAGCTTCACCTCGAGGATCCGACGATCGGTCGTGCCCACGTAGACGCGCCGCCGCTCTTCGTCGACGAGCACCGGTGCTCGAAGAGCGCTCTCGGTCTGGTGTGCCCAGAGAGGCAGGCCCGTGGCCCGATCGAGGCAGCGAAGGGTGCCGTCCGCCTCGCCAACCAGCAGCCGGGCGGCCGTCGCGACCGGGGGCGCGGTGACGTCCGCGGGCGAGTTCTGAGTCCACAGGATTCGGCCGGTGTCGGCCTCGAGCGCCACGAGCCCCCGTCCGGCCACGTACACCCGCTCGCCCTCGAGAGTCGGAGCCGGGGGCGCGT
>CAXMOH010000280.1:0-8290 GCA_964194855.1 uncultured Hyphomicrobium sp. | reverse complement strand
CTCGTTCAGGTCGCGAAACGCTATGGCGCTGGCCACGTGAACCGGCCCGTCCTGCGTGGGCACCCGCGGGAACGCCCAGATCAGCACGAGCTGTGCCAGAACGACGAGGATCCACACGACGTCGGGAAAAAGACGGGGGTTCCGCGCGAGCCTGCGGAGGGACGTGCGGCCCGTCTCCGAAACACTGTGGTCGAGGGTCTCCATGACTGGACGGCGGGCAGCAAGATTCTACCAGCAGCCCTCGGGGCGTGGTGGGTCCGCGTTTTCCGCCAGAGCGCATGCGGCACTCCACCGCCGCCCCGTGAGACACGCTATCCTGAGCGTCCCATGAGCCCTGCGACGGACGCCCGTCGATCTCCTTCGAGACTCGGTTGAGCAGTCTGGTCGCCGTCCTGCGCGCCATCCTCAGTCTCATCTCGGTGGCCCTCGTCGGGCTGGCCTGGCTCGTGCTGGCATTGCCCCTCCGGCTCGTCGTCGTCCCGGGATCGTGGCTCTTTCCCCGCTACCGGCCGCGGCTCATCAGCCTTTACGTCAAGGTCCTCTCCTGGGCGACCTTCACTCTGCTCCGGGTGGGAGGCGGACGCTTCCGACGCAAGGGGGTCCTTCCCACCGGTTCGCCCATCTACGTGGTCGCGAACCATCAAGCCCTCCTGGACACGATGCAGGCAGCTCTGCTCGGCCAACCCTACGCGCCCGCGTTCGTGACCCGGTATCGATACGCCCGCTTCATCCCCCAGGTCTCGGTCTGCATCCGTCTGCTCGGCGGCCCGCTCGTCGACGTCGACGCGCGGAAGAGCCCCGGTGGCTCTATCGATGCCCTGCGCCGCGCCGCACGGGAGCTGACCCACGCTCTGCTCATTTACCCCGAGGGTCACCGCACGAAGACCGGGGAGGTGGGCCGGTTCCGTGTAGCGGGATTCGAGGCAATGCTTCGCGAGAGGCGGCTGCCCGTCTACGTCATCATCAATGACGGCTTGTGGCGGGCCCCTCGCTTCGCCGACGGGGTTCTCCGCGTGCATCTCATGGACGGATGGTCGGAAGTGGTGGGCCGCTACGACCCTCCCGAGGACGATTCCGATCTGCCGGCGTTCATCCAGCACCTTCGGGAGGTGATCGTGGACCGCCTCGCGGCGCACCGGTCAGGGTCAGACTCCTGACCCGAAGAATCGTCACTCGAAGGCGCTGATCTCGCCTTCGCAATCCATCGGGCACGTCGGTCGGCCCACACCAGCACCTCTTTCTTTGACCAGGGGCTCGCAGGCTCCGCCGGACAGCCCGCGTACAGTGTCTTCCACGCTCGGGCCAGCCGACGCCAGCCCGGCCACGCCGATCAGAATTCCCAACAGGGCCCGGGCCAACAGCTTCACGATCCTGCTCCCCGTCTGCGCCTAGTTGTCCGCCAGCTCGAACGTGAACAACGCCTGCCCCGACGCAATGGTGACGAGCTGCTTGCCGTTCGAGAGATAGGTGATGGCCGCATTGAACATCGCCGTACCGAAGATGCCGCCGAGATCGGAGCCGCCGAGATAGAGGTGCCACAGCTCTTCGCCGGTCTCGCCGTCCAGAGCGTAGAAGTAGCCCTCGTAGCTGCCGGCGAAGACGACGTTCGTGGCCGTGGACAGCACCCCGGACGACGGCTTGCCCACGAGCTTGAAGTCCCACACCTTCTCGCCGGTCCGGGGGTTGAGCGCGCGGATGGCACCGTAGCCCGGCTCCTCGGGGACCTCGATCTCGGGAACACCTCCCAGGAAGAGCTCGCCCTCGTGGTAGTCCGCAACGTCTTTTCGGTAGAGACCCTTGTTCTCCCACACGGTGACGTAGAAGAGCCTCGTCTCAGGGCTATAGGAGGGCGAGTACCAGTTCGTGGCGCCCTGGACGCCGGGCCAGACGAGGACGCCTTCTTCCGTGGGATCGATCCCGGCCCTCCGGATGGGCCGGCCGTCTTCCGTGAGCCCGTCGGCCCAGGTGACCTTGACGAAGGGCGTCCCGAAGAGAAAGCGCCCGGTCAAACGGTCGAGCACGTAGTAGAACCCGCCGCGATGCGCCCAGTAGACGAGCTTTCGCTCCTGACCCTCCCACTCGTCATCGACGAGGACCGGGACTTGAACGGCGTCCCAGTCGTGGACGTCATGGGGCACGAACTGGAAGTGCCACTCGAGCTCCCCGGTGTCGGCGTCGAGAGCGATGGCGCTCTCGGAGTAGAGGTTGTCGCCAGCGCGGGCGTCGCCGTTCCAGTCCGGCGCAGGATTGCCGGTGCCCCAGACGATCAGATTCGAGTCGGGATCGTAGGAGCCGGTGACCCACGTGGGAGCACCCCCCGTCTTCCATGAATCGCCGGCCCACGTGTCGTTCCCGGGCTCTCCCGGTCCGGGGACGGTGTAGAAGCGCCAGCGTCGCTCTCCCGTCTCGGCGTCGTAGGCGTCGAGGAACCCGCGAATGCCGTACTCGCCCCCCGCGATGCCGGAGATGAGCATGTCTTTGACCGAAAGGGGCGCACCGGTGATCGCGTATCCCTTCTCGTAGTCCGCCACCTGGACGTCCCAGACGACGTCCCCGGTCTTCGCATCGAGGGCCAGAAGGTGAGCGTCGATCGTTCCGAGGTAGAGCTTGTCGCCATACATCGCGAGGCCGCGGTTGACCTTTCCGCAGCAAGCCCGAACATCGGTCGGCACGCTCCGTCGGTATCGCCAGAAGACGCGGCCGGTTTCCGGATCGAGCGCGGTGACGTCGCTGGGAGGCTCCGTGACGTACATGACCCCGTCCACGACGAGGGGCGTCGTCTCGATCTGGGCGTTCTTCATCTGATGGACCCATTTCACCCGGAGGCGGTGCGCGTTGTCACGGGTGATCTGGTCGAGGCGGCTGAAGCGCCAGCCGTTGTACGTTCCCGAGTACGTGAGCCAGCTTTCCGGCTCCTTGTGGGCTTCGAGCAGACGCTCGTGGGTGACCTGGGCCGACGCGGTGGACGCGAAGGCGGCCACGAGCAGTAGCGCCTTCTTCATCGGGACCGCTCCTTTCTCAGGGTGACCAGGTAGGCGACCAGGTCCTCCAGTTCATCTGCGTCGAAGAAGCCGTCGTACGACTGCATCGTCGACTGTCGGTCGATCTCGACGCTCGTGAGCTCGTCCTTGCGGAAGGATCGGAGGCGGCCATCGAGATCGAGCAAGAGGAGATGATGCCGATCGTTGCTACGGATGAAGCCGGTGGTGGTTTCGCCACCGGTCGTGACGGTCGCAGTCCAATAGGCCTGCCTGACGTCTTCATCCGGCTGCAGGACGGCTGCTCGGAGGTGCCCGGCCGATCGACGGGATGCGACGGTCGACAGGTCGGGTCCGGCAAAGCCACCCTCACGACCGACCCGGTGGCACTGGAGGCACGCGCCGTTCTCTCGAAACAGGGTCTCGCCGCGGGAGGCGTCCCCCGGGACAGACGCCGGCTCGGAGGCCTGGTTCAGCGCGCGTACGAAGGCGATGATCTGCCAGATCTGCGACGGCGCGATGAAGGCCGCGGGCATCTCCGTCCCTGCGATACCGTCCTCGACGCTGCGGAAGAGATCGGCATCGGTCTCGCCGCGGTAGAAGTCGCCGTGAGCAAGGTTCGGCCCGCGACCCCCCTCACCGGCCAGCCCGTGGCAGCGGGCGCAGTGAATCCTGTAAGCCTTGCCCCCTCGTTCGACGTCGTCCGCCGACGCCTGGGGATTGGCTTGCAGGAACAGAACGAGAAGCATCCACATGGGCTCGTTCCTTTCCTTCGTTTGCGGGGAAGACCGTGGGCACTATACACAAGATCTGCGCCGGAAGAGACGGTAGAGAAAGACGATCCACGGCAGCGGGTACAGCAGCGACACAGCCACCGCCGCCCAGAAAAGCCCGGCTGAACCGTCCGCGGCAGCAAAGTACGCCTTGATGGGCCAGTAGGTCGGGAGGATGCCGACGAGCAGGTCCCAGTGACGGGGGATAAAAAAGGAGGCCAGGGGCCCCGTGAAAAGTATGCCCGCGCCTTTGGCCACCGCGAACGCCTCGACCTGGTTCCCGGCGAGGCCCGCGATGATCAGCGCCATGATCGGGACGACCGGTGTCGATACCAGGGCCACGAGGGTGAGTTCGCCGAGAGGAAGACTCACGACCCCGAGCAGCTCGTGGAGCACAACCACCAGTGGGACGCTCACCAGGGCGTAGAGCGTGGCGCGATACAGAAGGTACTGGTCCAGCGACATCGGCGTGACCGCCACGGCCACGAGCGATCCCTCGTCCTTCTCCTCGACCAGCTGGAAGCCCAGCACGATCCCCATGGCGTTGGGCACCAGCAACGCCACGAGGCATGTGGCGATCGGATAGTAGTCGCTCAGCGTGATGCGGTCCGCGAAACGCTCGTTGAGCCAGGGCAGAACCTGGCGGAGAACCAGAGCGAGCAGCCACGGGTAGCCGACCATGAAGAGAAGGAAAGGATCCCGGGTGATCCGCTTCGTGTCGGCTCGCACCACCGCGGCCAGGCCCCTCACACGGCCCCCCGGCGCCAGCTGACCTGGCGGTGGAAGGCCCTGAGGCCGAGGCGGAAGCCGAGAAAGATCCAGAAGACCGTGAGGAGGAGGGCCGCCCCGAACTCCAGGGCGGTCCCGGGGCGGAAGGCCTGGCGGATCAACACCAGGCCGGGGTGGGCCGGGTTGAGCCACAGGAGCGGGTGGGTCCATATCTCGAAGTAGTCGACGAGCGGGAGCGCGAGGGGAAGCCCGACGAGGCCGAAGGCCGCGAGGAAGCTCCCCACGCTTCGGAAGCGGCAGGCCACGAGGAAGCCGCCCAGGGTGAAGAGGGCGGCGACGAGGGCGAAGCACGGCACGAGCCGGAGCCAGTCCACGCGGAGCCCGGCGGTGGCCAGCACCATCACTCCGGCCACCGTGGTGGCCAGGAGGGTGAGAGAGAGGACCTTGGATGCGAGCCAGTCTGCGGTGCGGACCGGCGTGACGACGAGGGCGTCGATCACGCCCAGCCGTTTCTCGAAGAACAGGACTCCGGCAATGAACATCAGGCCTATGATCCCAATGTCGAAGTAGAGCACGCAGGGCAGCCAGATCCCGAGATCCGCGGGCGAGAGCGCCCACAGAAGGAGGACCCAGGTCAGGGTGATCGCGAGGCCGGACAGCCAGAAGCCGTAGCGAACCTGCATGACCACGTCCCAGCGCAGCAGCGTGAGCACGCCCCTCACTGCAGCCGCCGTCCCGTTTTCTCTATGAAGACGTCCTCGAGCGTGGCCTCCTGGCTGTGGATCGTCTCGATCTGGTGTTCCTTCAGGAAGCGGACGAACCCCGGGTTTTCGCCCAGGCCGTCCAGGTCGAAGCGCTCCTCGGCGAGTTGGTCGTCCACGCGGTGCTCGACGACCACCTGGCGGCGGCCGTGCCGCACCTTGAGCGCCCGGGGCGAGTCGACGAGGCGTAGCTCGCCTTCCACCAGGAACGCCACCCGGTCGCACAGCTCGTCGGCGTCGTGCATGTTGTGAGTGGTGAGGAAGACGGTCTTCCCCCGGCGCTTCAGCTCGGCGATCAGGTCCTTGATGCGGCGGGCGTTCACCGGGTCCATGCCCGCGGTGGGCTCGTCGAGAAACACGATCTCCGGGTCCGGCAGGAGGGCGCGCACGAAGTTGAGGCGCATCTTCATGCCCTTGGAGTAGTTCCCCACCCGCTGGTCGGCATCGTCGGCCAGCCCGACCAGCTCCAGCAGCTCCGTCGGGTCGCGGGTCGCCCCCCGGTACAGCGAGCGGAACAGCCGGAGGTTTTCCCGCCCCGTCAGCTTCGTGAAGTGATTCGGCAGCTCGAAGCCCACGCCGATCGATTCGTAGTACTCGGTGCCGTAGCTCCGGAGATCGCGGTCGCGGATGCTCACCGATCCCGTGAAGCCCCGGAGCAGACCGATGAGGATCTTCTGGGTCGTGCTCTTCCCGGATCCACTCGGCCCGAGGAACCCGAAGACTTCCCCACGATCGATTTCGAACTCCAGTCCGCGCAGCGTTTCGTCCTGGTTGCCGGGATAGGTGAACCGCAAGCCCTCGACCCGGATCATCTCGGCGCTCCGCGAGCGAGGACCGGCTCCCCCACTCCGCTCGAGAGCCTGTTGACCGTGTGCGAGATCTCACGAACCACCATGGTGCCGTCCGCGGCCTTGAGGACGAGCGAGATCTGCATCTGATCCACCTCCTGCAGGTCCTCCATTTTGAGCGTGACCGTTCTTCCGTCCGGGGAGAGACTGGCGCCGAGGACCGTGACCGCTTCGGTTCCCTGCTCCCCGTCGAGCTTGAACAGGTCCGAACCGTAGCGGCTGCTGCGCCGGTAGTTCCAGCGGCGCACGTCGTAGCTGTCGATCGTTTCGGCCGACCGGCGATCGAGGGGCTCGGTGAACGTCATGGAGATGCCGCCCGTCTCGCTCACGTGGAGCTCGGTGGGCATGTGGAGCGGTCCACCTTCGTAGCGCACCCGATAGAAGCCGCCGTCCGCCTTCTTCTTGGTCCCCCAGCCACGAAGCCCGGTCACGTAGAGCTGACCGTCCTTCTTGCGAAAGTCGGGGCGCATCAAGCCGGTGCCGAAGTCGACCGGCAGCTCCACGGCCCCTCCCTGCAGCGTGGCGCCGACGCGCTCCATCAGGACCAGGAAGATCTTGCCCCGTCCGTACGACGCGTGGATGAGGTGCCCTTCCAGGGGTCCCCACCGGGCGTCCGGCACCCAGGCCTGCCCGGACCCGGAGTTGTCGACGCTGATCGGGAGGTACGTGATGGGACGGTCGTAGTCGTCGACCCCCGAAGGACCGACGCCGCCGCCCCAGGCGTATCCGTAGTAGCCGCCGGGCTCGCACATGACGATGGGAGTCGAGGGGATCCAGTGGCCCTCCTGGTCGGACGTCGTGATCTGGCCCTCGGGCCCCACCGCCACGCCGTTCGGCACCCGGAAGCCGCGGCAGACGATCTCGAGCGTCTCTCCGGACGGATCGAGCTTCATGATCACGCCGTGGTGGTCGACCCGGGCCGGGAGCGCGTGGCGTGCCGCCTTGGCAAAGTAGAAGTTGCCGTCACGATCCCGATCGAGATCGAACGTGAACTCGTGAAAGTGGTGTGTGGCGAGGAAATCGTTGTTGAAGTTCTCGTAGAAATCCGCTTCGCCATCGTCGTTGAGATCGTGCAGCCGCGTGACCTGGTTGCGGTCCAGCACGTATACGGTGCCGTCCACGACCTCGGCGCCCTGGGGCTGGTAGAACCCGGTGGCGTAGCGCCGCCAGACGAGCTCATCGAGATCGGCGTCCACGCCGTCGACGATCCAGACGTCGCCGCTCCAGGTGGTGATCACGGCGCGGTCTTCCCCCTCGAAGAACGCGAAGTCTCCGGGGCGCATCCACGACTTCCAGGGGTTGTCGGTGGGCAGGGTGATCTCGTCGACCACGTAGGGGCCGGAGGCCATACCGAGACGCCCGCGAGTCGTCACCGTCTCCGGAAAGCGGGGAGGCCCTCCCCGAGTGAGCCTCGCCAGTGACCGCGGCGCTTTCGCCCTCCGAATCACCGCGGCCAGGCGCGCCGGGTCCGCGCCCCTGGCGAAAAGAAGTGTCCACCTGCGGGTCTCATGGGAGGGCGGAAGGCGCAGGCGGATCTGCTCGCCATCGAGATGCCAACGGGCATCGCCGATCCCGACGAGCCCCACCAGCAACGGGCCGGCCTCGACGAGGGTTTTGCTGGCCAGCCCGGCTCCGGGCTCGAGCGAGGTCAGGTCGAGGAGCCGGGGATCACCGGAGGCCTCGGCGACCTGCAGCCCCATCTCCTTTTCGCTCGGCGCCACCTCCAGTGTCCGGGTGACGATCTCCAGACCGTCCCGGTTCTCGAAGCCGGGCAGATCCAGTACGGCGACGCCGCCGACCGCATAGGAAAAGACGACCTGGTCGCCATGGACGGAGTAGCCGCGGTACTCCGCCCAGTCCCCGGGGAGATTGCCGAACCCGTCTGGACGCGGATCGGCGAAGCGCCCGTCCCGGGCCCAGCCGGGACCGACCGGCGTCTCGAAAACCGGCTCGCCGTCGACCCAGGGGTGCGGTCCGTGCTGCCAGTCGAACACGGTCCCGGTCAGCTTCAGGAACCCGCCGGTCCACCCGACCGCGTAGCGCAGAAGCTCGGTGTCGAAGACGATTCCCGCCCGATCATCCGGCGTGAGCGAAACGGCGTGGGCCTTGTACGAGACGTTGTCGCCCGGGGTCTTGTCGGCTCGGGGATCCTCGGGCTCGCGGACGGTGATGCTGGCGGAGATCACCGATCCGTAGTCCAT
>CAXMOH010000279.1:0-4049 GCA_964194855.1 uncultured Hyphomicrobium sp. | reverse complement strand
CCTTCACGCTCTGGAGCGGCGGGCTGTGCTTCCTCTTCCTGGCCGGCTTCCACTTCGTCGTGGACGTCCGCGGGCGGCAGCGCTGGGCCTTTCCCCTCGTCGTCCTGGGCATGAACTCGATCGCTGCCTACTGCGCCGACTGGCTCTGGCCGACGTTCATCTCGGAGGCTCTCGTCCGACACCTGGGAGACGGGCCGTTCCTCATCTTCGGCCCCGCCTACCAGCCGCTCCTCCTGGGAGCCGCGATGCTCCTCGTCCTCTGGCTGATCCTGTACTGGATGTACCGGCGGAAGATCTTCCTGCGTATCTGACCAGAGGTCGCAGGGGCAGGGAACTCCGGGGGCCTTCCGCTCGTATTGTCCAGCAGGGAGGCGCTGCGGGATCTGGCTCGCACCGCTGCGGCGCCAGCTCCTTTGCTGAGCCATCGCTGAAACGATCGGATCGTTCGACCGCCGGGGAGGGAACGGCTCCCCGGCGGTTCTTTTGTGTCCTCCTGGCTGATCCCCCTCGAGGGGAGCGATCCCAGTCGCGATCCTCGGCTTTGTCTTGCAGGCGCCAGACCGCATAATAGCTTTCATCAACGCGGGTCTGAGTCGCGGCGTCTGCGGAGGAGTCAGACCGCTTAAGGGGGAAAGCTCATGACGAGACAGGCTCTTCTCGTATTGATCGCCGCTGTGAGCTTGGCGGTGCCGGCGGTGGCCGACCACGACGACGAAGGGGGCGCTGGCGGGATCGACAACCCGAATCTGGGTCAGCTCATCCCGGGCCTGTACGGACCCGGCGGTCTGATCGTCGAAAGCGATGCCCTGCTGCCCAGCGGCGACACCCACGCCGCCCACTTCAACGGCGCCTTCGAGCAGGAGTTCGGCCAGTTCAACGTGGCTCTCGCCACGCAGCTCCTCACCGTCCCCTTCCCGTCCCCGGCCTCCGGCTACACCTACTCCTTCGACGAGAGCCTCGGGGTCTTCACACGCAGCACCCAGAGCTTCGGGCCGATCCTCACCGAGCGCGCCGAGACGATCGGTAAAGGCAAGGTCACCTTCGGCTTCGCCTATCAGCGCTTCAAGTTCGACGCCATCGAAGGCGTCAGTCTCGGGACCGTCCCGGCCGTGTACACGCACGACGGCTTCGAGCAGGGGGGCGGTCGGGCCGACGTCGTCAATTCCGTGAACGAAATCCAGGCCGACTTCAGCCGCTTCATCTCCTTCTTCACCTACGGCATCGGCACCCACCTCGACGTCTCTGTCGCGATCCCCATCGTGGACGCCTCGCTGAGTGCGACGTCGAACACGCAGATCGTTCGCGTCGGAACCTCCTCGAACCCGGCTGTCCACTACTTCAACGACGGACAGGGCGGCTTCGGCGACACCCGGCAGTTCCGCGTCTCCGGAAGCGCGAGCGGGCTCGGCGACGTGCTTCTGCGTCTCAAGGCAACGGCGCCCAAGAGCGGCCCCACCCGTCTCGGCTTCTTGACCGACGTGCGCTTCCCGACCGGGGACGAGAAGGATCTGCTCGGATCCGGGTCCTGGGGCGTCAAGCCGCTCATCGTCGTCTCCTGGGAGCTCGGACGGTTCTCGCCCCACCTGAACGTGGGCTACCAGTGGAACGGCGAGAGCCTGCTCGCAGGCGACATCGCCACCGGCCACAAGGAGGACATGCCCGATCAGTTCCTCTACGCCGGCGGTGCCGACATCGGTGTGAGCAAGAACCTGACGTTCGTCGTCGACCTGATCGGCCAGAAGGTGGTCGACGCACCACGTCTCGTCATGGAGACCTTCACGGCGGCCGATGGGAGCACCTTCGACCAAATCGGTTTCGAGCGTGGCAGCTATTACGTCAACGACCTGTCTCTGGGCGTGAAGGTCAACGCGGGCGGCAGCCTGCTTCTCGACTTCAACCTGCTCATCAGGCTCGACAGCGCGGGCTTGCGGGCGGACTTCGCCCCGCTCGTCGGGTTCGAGTACAGCTTCTAGGCCGGGTTCCGGGCCCGGGTCGGGATGGTCCGGCTATCGGCCGATCGATTCGAGGGTCCAGCCGCGGCCTGCCTTGCGAAGCGACAGAAGCTGCTCGAACGGCGGGAGGAAATCGCCGTTGACCGAGTCGCGACGGACCAGACGAACCCGGGCCGTGTCGTCGCTCACATCCAGTTCGAGGATCTCGATGTTGACGTTCTGCCGGCCCGCCTGGAACGCCTGCTTCAACCGGCTCTCCTCGTCCCCGCTCAGATTGGGCTTGACCCGCCGGAACAGGTCCAGGTCCTGCGTTTCGATCGCACGTTCATAATCCGCGACGACTGATCGGATCAGCTCCTCGTCTGAGGGCCCCGTCACGGGGGTCGGCGGAGGCGTGGTGGCGGCCGCCGCCCGTGGCGGGGCAGCCGGAGCGGGGGCCGGTGGCGGCTGGGCCCTGGCCCGAGCAGCCTCTTCCTCCGCGGCCCGGGCGCGAGCGGCGTCCTCCTGCAAAGCCCTGGCTCGGGCGGCTTCCTCCTCGGCTGCACTGTTTCGCGCCACCTCGGCTTCGGCAACTCGTGTCACTTCCGCCGCTTCGGCGGCGGCCCGGGCCGACGCGGCCCGGCCGGCTCGGGCAAACGCGTCCCGGGCAGTCAGGAACCGCTCTGCCGCCACCGCATACTCGCGGCGAGAGAACGCACCGCCGCCTTCGCGCGACAGCGTGCTCGCGTGGGCGATTGCCCCGCCGGTCGCCCCGAGGCGTCGCGCTTCCCCCTCCGATCGGCGCATCGCGGTCCGAGCCTCTTCCGCCTGTGGACGGAAGCTGTCGTTGAGCTGGCTCGTCAGGTCCGCCACGGCCGGGTGGTCCGGCTGGATCTCGAGGAGCTCGCTCAGCCTCCGGCCGGCGGTGGCGTTGTCCCCCTGTTCGAGGGCCTGCCGCGCCGCGCCTGCCGCTGCCTCGGCGGAGTCCAGCGCCTGGCGAGCGGCCTGACGGATGCGGAGTGATTCGGCGTCGTCCGCCACCACCCCAAGGGCCCGCTCCGCATGGGTCACGGCCTCTCCATACTCGCGATCCTGCAGGCTCTGCTGAGCGAGCGTGCGCTCGGCCACGAGAAGCTGCTGTTCGAGCGCGGACGAACCGCTCGGTTCGCTGACGATCGGAGCGGGTGCCTGAGCGGACCGGAAGAGACCCCACGCGACGAGCCCCAGGGCCCCGACCACGCCCACCGCGACGACCGCTGCTCGCACCCAGTGGCTGCCCACGGGGCCCGGGGAGGTCTTCGCCAGCGCGGGAGAACGCCGCCCGGCCCCGGGGCGCGTCGGCGCCTTGCCCGAAAGCGTCGGCACTTGTTGAAGGGTCTCCTCCTTCCCGGTGGCGCCGGAGTCGATGAGGGCATCGAGCGCCAGGGCGCCCTGGGAGGCCGTGGGCAGAAGGTGGGTCTCTCCCTGCGCCTCGGTGGCCAGGAGCGTCGCGAGCGTCTGAGGATCGCTGCTCCCCTTGCCACCCGGGAGCGACGAGCGCACCGTGCTCACCGCCGCCGCCATCTCTGTTCCGTCCTGGAAACGCGCCTGCGGGTCCTTGGCGAGCGCTCTCACGGCCAGCCCGGCGACCTCGGCCGGCACGTCGTGGATCCAACGCTCCACCGGCTCGGGGTCGCCCTCGAGGATCTTGAAGAGCACCGCGTGCACCGACTCGGCGTCGAAGGGCTGGCGGCCAGTGAGCAGCTGGTAGAGGATCGCGCCCAGCGCGAAGACGTCGGAGCGGGAGTCGGCTCTCTGGCCCTTCACCTGTTCGGGGGACATGTAGTGGGGCGTTCCCAACACCGCGCCGGTCGCCGTCATGCCGCTCGCGGCACCGATACGCGCCAGGCCGAAGTCCATCACCTTGACGTGCCCGCTCTTCAGCACCTGGATGTTGGCGGGTTTGAGGTCACGGTGAACGACGCTCTGGGAGTGTGCGTAGCCGACCCCGCTGCAGACCTGCTCCATGACGGCCAGCTTCGCGGCCTGATCCGCCAGGGTGCTGGCGGCGATGAGGTTTCGGAGGTCGCTGCCGTCGAGAAGCTCCATGGCCATGTAGACCACGCCCTTCTCTTCGCC
>CAXMOH010000278.1:0-3878 GCA_964194855.1 uncultured Hyphomicrobium sp. | reverse complement strand
GTGATTCGAAGAAGTCGGCGAGGAGCAAGCCATAGAGCAATCCTCCGAGAACGAACAGGGTGACACCACCGGCCACCGTTGCCAGCACGCAGCTTTTTGCGCTCATGTCGTTCTCCTTCCTCAGTCCGCAGCAGCCTCTTCCGGCGGATCGGACACCGGGGCGTCCAGGACGACCTTCCACTGGCCGTCGGCCCCCTTCTGCCAGACGACTACGTAGAACCCCTTCTGCGGTGCCGGATTCCCGTCCGGGTCGCTCATCGTCAGGCTGTAGGTGCCTGTCTCATAGGCGATATCGCCCGATCGAGCCACCACCACCTTGTCGGCCGCAAACGACAGGGCGAAGTTGGGATCCTCCATCATTCCGCCGATCCCCTCGCGAATGGCCGCCACCCCGCTGATGTCGGGGGCACCCTCGAGCATCAGGACCGCATCGTCGGCGTAGACCGTGGCAAACGTCTCCGCGTCCTTGGCCTCCGCGGCAGCGGACCAGGCCTTGACGGCGGCGTGAATGGCGGCCTCGTCCTCGGCCCGCGTGTCGGGGGGCTCCGGCGCAGGCTGCGGTGCGCACCCGGCGAGGGCTACGGCACCGACCAGGGCGACAGACCGGCTGAGAGTGTTCATGGGCTTTCTCCTCACTGCCAGGTCGGGCTTCGAGCCCGACACCGGCTTTGGCAGACGCACGAACCTGGCGATTTCCGGACCTGCGCAGAACTCGATGCCTGAAGGTCTCTGGTGGGATGCGGTGCGGATTCTACCCCAACCAGGGCAGCTAGGAAGCAGGCTTTTCGAGGAAGGCGCGGGCCCGGGATTGGACGGCGGGATCCTCGGCGTTCTGGGCCAGATCGGTCAGGCGCTCCAGGAGCGCAGGCCGCTCCGCGTCGTCGGGCCGCGTCTTCTTGCGCAGCACCATCATCACGAGCTGGTACTTGGCGTCGTGCAGTGCCAGGAGGCCCGGGAGATCGTTGATCAGCCGCTCCATGGGCCGGGTCTCGATGTCCTTGACGAACGCCTGCATCTCCGTGAATGTGAGCGCATTCTTGCCCGACTGCACGAGCGTCGAGAAGGCGTCGCCGGGGGGATCTTCGTTACCCATGACTGGCTCGATGCTACCACCGGTCCGGGCCTCGGGGGGTCGCGCCGGGCTCAGCCGTCCGTCGCGGAGACGGCCTCGAGCGCCCGGGCGGCGTGGGCCGTCATGTTCGTCTCGTCGTTGAAAGCGAGCTGGATTTTCCTGTCCGTTCCAATCACGTAGGTCGTACGCCGGGCCAGGCCGATGAGGGGCCACCGGGCTTCATAGGCCTTCAGGATCGTGCGATCTTTGTTGCCCACGAGAGGGTAGGGCAGATCGAGGATCCGGTGGAAGTTGTCGCTCTTCTCCTGCGGCCCCCCGGTGACCCCCACGAGGTCGGCCTCAGCCTGCCGGAACGACTCGAACGCCCGGCGAAACTCGCCGGCCTCCTTCGTTCAACCCGAGGTGAAGGTCTTCGGGAAGAAGAAGACCACCACCTTCCGATCTTCGAGCATCTGGTAGAGCGAGCGCTCTCCCACGGTGAAGTCGGGGGCAACATCTCCACGGCTCAGCATGGAGCCTGGACGATAGCCTTCCGGGACGCCACCCGCAACAGCGTCTCCTAGCGTTTCCGAACGAAACGCTGGACCCGCTTCCCGGTGTTGACCTCGGTCGTGTACAGGTTCCCCTGCGAATCCGCGGCGATGTTGTGCACCCAGTTGAACTGCCCGGCGTTGCGGCCGCCACGCCCGAAGGACCCCGCCACGCTGAGATCGTCCCGCCGCAGTATCCACACCTTCATGTTCGTGCCATCGGGTACGTAGAGCCAGGTCTGGGCTGGGTCGGGCGAGAGCTCGATGTCCCACGCCGAGCCGTTCCCGAGCGTCCGCGGGGCGACGAAGGCCTCGCGCACGAACGTCCCGTCCTTCTGGAACACCTGGATCCGGTTGCCGAGACGATCGGCCACGTACACCAGGCCTTCGTTCGACAGACGCACGGCGTGCACGGGGTTGCGAAACGAGCGGATCGGCGCCGCGTCGGGATCGTAGGCCCCCAGCTCGCCGTCACCAGGGGGCTCGCCGTACGCGCCCCAGTGTCGCTTGTACTCTCCGGTCGTAGAGTCCAAGACGATGATGCGGCGGTTGCCATACCCATCCGCGATGTAGGCCTCGTTGTCTTCAGGATCGACCGCTATGTCCGCCGGACGCCCGAGGTGCGCCGTGTCGTTGCTGCCTCCGCTCACCCCCGGCTCACCCAGCGTGAGCTGATGGTGACCCTGCCGGTCGAACACGAGGACGACGTGGTCGTTCGCGCCACTGCCGCCCATCCAGACACGGTCGATGTGATCGATGAAGACCCCGTGCTCACTCTCGGGCCAGTCGCCGTGGGTTTCGGGGCCACCCCACGCCTGGATCACGGTGCCTTCTTCATCGAACTCGATGATGGGAGGGGCCGGCACGCCCGACGTGGAGAGGGGTGGGTCCTGGGCCGCCCCTGCCTCGTCCGCGGTCAGGCTCCCGGGCCGCTGCGCGATCCAGACGTGATCCTGGGCGTCGACGGCCACCCCGGCGACCTGCCCCAGGATCCAGTTGTGGGGCAACGGCTTCGGCCAGAAGGGGTCGACCTCGAAGGAGGTCCCCGGCGCGGACGCCGTCAGTGCCCCGCCCGCCCCCGCGTCGAAGGCGGCCCGCTCGCGCCCACCTCGAGGGCAAAGAGCCGGTTGCGCCCGAGGACGTAGAGGACGCCGTCCTTCGCGACGGGAGTCGAGTAGATGGAGACACCCATGTTCGGCTCCGCGAGGAGCTCCATGGTCTTGCCGGCCTTCAGGATGGCCACGTCGCCGTCCTCATCGCCGATGTAGACCCGGCCGTCGGCGACGTAGGCGGAGCCCCAGACCGCCGCCAGCAGGTCGTAGGTCCAGTAGTGCTCACCCGTCTTGGCGTCCAGGGCGTAGAGGAAGCCCGAGAGGTCGGAGATGTAGAGGATCCCGTCGTCGATGGCCGCCGTGGAGATGGTCCGGTAGAAGTCCTGCCCGCCTCGGTGCCAGACCGCCGCCTTCTCGGTGACGTCGCCCTCCAGGGTGGCGTCGATGACCCAGAAGTTGCCGACACCCTCGCCGTGCTCGGGATCCTGACCGACGCCGATGTAGACCTTGTCGTCCCAGACGACCGGGGTGGAGATGAGGTTGTTGCGGGTGCCGCGGCCGCCGAGGACCCACTTGGAGTCCTTCGGGTTCGCGTCGAACTTCCAGAGGAGCTCTCCGGTCTTGGGCCCGAAGCTGTACACCCACCCGTTGCCGCCGGGGAAGATCACCTGGGCGCGGCCCTTGATGACGGCGTAGGCCGGGTTCGACCAGGTGCCGTGCAGGATGGCCTCACCTGGAAGAGCGTTCTCCCAGACCAGCTCTCCCGTGTGGGCGTCCAGGGCGATGAAGCTCGGGGCCATGGGCACCGGGACGTTCTTGTGGCCCTCGTCGACCCCGTTGCCCGTGGTTGTGAAGAGCAGGCCGTCGACGACCAGCGGCGAGCTCACCGCCAGGTTGTGGGGGAAGACGTCCAGCTCCCCGATCATGTCGTATTCCCAGACCACGTCTCCGTCGGTCGGACCCGTGGGCTCCTCGTCGGTGACGGGCCCGTCGTTGCCGTCGGCGAAGCCCTCGGTGTCGAGGCTGACGATGGTGGCCTGGTTCGAGGTGTACCAGAGGCGGTGGCCCTCGATGGCCGGTGTCGAGCAGATGCCCTGCTGCGGCCAGTCGTGGATCCGTCCCGCCTGAAGCTTTTCGTGGGTCTTCTGCCAGAGGAACTCGCCGTCCGCCTCGTTGAACGCCATCAACACGCCCCGGTCGTTCGGGAGGGCGGCGTTACGGAGG
>CAXMOH010000277.1:0-5485 GCA_964194855.1 uncultured Hyphomicrobium sp. | reverse complement strand
GCGACATCTCGGATCTCCTCAAGGCGGTCTTCCTCGGCATGGCCGCCATGCTCATCAGCAAGGGGCCGATGCTCGTGCTCACCGTCGTGGTTGGGGTCTCGTTCTTGTCGATGATTCCCGGCATGGTGAACGAGACCCCGGACTTTGACAAAGAAGCGGGGGTGCCGGAGGGCCTGGAGGCCTACCTCGAGTCCGAGGGTCTGTCCCCCGAAGAGATCGCGGAGATGAAAGAGGAGTACGGCATGGGGGGAGGATTCTCCCCAGGGGGCTCGGGGAGAAGCTCATCCTCATCGTCATCCTCGGCACCGGCTCTCGGCGCGGCCCTCGGAGCCCTCGTGGCCTTTCCATTCGCCGTGCTGTGGTGGCTCCTCTACTCGCCGATCGCACTCATCGCCGCCGCCATCTCCCAGAGCTTCTTCGCCACGTTGAATCCCATCACCGGGATCGATGCCATCCGGCGCATGGGCTCGATCTACTGGGAGGCCTGGGTTGTCTACACCATCATGGCGGTCGTCGGTGGCAGCGTGGCCTGGGTCCTCAGCTTCATCCCCTTCATCGGCCCCTTCCTGGCGGCCTTCGTCGAGGCGTACATGTTCCTCTCGTTCGGCTGCCTCCTGGGCTTCGCCGTCTTCAAGAGGGCCAAGGAGCTGGGCGTCGACTAGGGGCTTCCTTCCCGGCGCGTCGGCCCTGCGCGCTGCGCTCGGGCTCGTCGTCGTTCTCCTCGTGACCGTGGGTCCGGCTCTCGCGCAGGCGGCTGCGATCCCTACGCCTCAGTCGGTCCTCGGCTTCCGCCCCGGCGAGGACCGCCGGCTGGCGGACTGGGACCAGGTGTTGGCCTATCTCAAGCGCCTCGACGCGGCGTCGGGGCGAGTGAAGATCGAAGAGGTGGGCCAGACGACGCAGGGTCGACCATTCGTCGTGGCGACCGTGACGTCAGAGGCGAACCACGCCCGGATCGAGCAGATCCGCCAGACGAACCTGCGTCTCGCGGATCCGAGGGGCTTAACCGAAGACGAGGCGAAGAGGCTCGTTGCCCGCGGCAAGACCATCGTCGCCATGGCCTTCTCGATCCACTCCACGGAGGTGGGGGGCACGCTGACATCGCTGCGGCTGCTGCACCACCTGGCGGCGAGCGACGATCCGGAGACCCGGCGCACCCTGGACGAGACCGTGCTGCTCGTGCTCCCCTCGCACAACCCCGACGGGACACAGCTCGTGGCCGAGTGGTACCGCCGGCAGCTCGGCACTCCCTTCGAAGGCACCTCCCCGCCGGTTCTGTACCACCCCTACGTCGGCCACGACAACAATCGCGACTGGTACATGTTCACCCAGGAAGAGACCCGTCTCACGGTCGAGCACGTGTACAGGCGATGGCGTCCGCAGATCGTGCACGACGTCCATCAGATGGGATCGAAGGGGGCGCGGCTGTTCGTCCCTCCCTACGCGGACCCGTGGGAGCCGAACGTGGACCCGGCAGTGCAAGCTGCGGCAAACGCCATCGGAGCCCACGTCGCCGCGCTTTTGACGTCGGAGGGGCGGCGCGGGATCGTGACGAACGCGATCTTCGACGCCTGGACGCCGGCACGCGCCTATCCCCACACCCACGGTGGGGTGCGTGTGCTGTCCGAAACGGCCTCCGCACGGCTCGCGACACCGATCCAGGTGGAGCCTCACGAGCTCCAGAGCCGGCGCGGCGGCTACGACCCGAAGGTCCGGTCGTGGAACTTCCCGAGCCCCTGGCCCGGAGGCTCCTGGGGCCTCGAGGACATCGTCGAGTACCAGCTCGCCGCCTCGCTGGCCGTCCTGGACCACGCGGGCCGGAACCGGGAGTACTGGCTGCGCACCGCCCTCGGGGTGAATCGACGGGCCTGTGCCCGGCGCGAGCCCTTCGCCTTCGTGGTGCCTGCGCCGCAGCGCGACCCCCTCTCCGCCAACCGCCTGCTGGAGGTGCTCCACACCAGCGGCGTCGAGATCCACCGGGCACGGCAGGACTTCGAGGCCGGGGGGCGCCACTTCGGCGCGGCCAGCCACGTCGTCTTGATGGAGCAACCGGCCAGTCGATTCGCGCAGACGGTGCTGGAGCGGCAGCACTACCCCGACCTGCGGAGCGACTCGGACGGACCGCCGCGGCGACCGTACGACGTCACCGCTCACACCCTGCCGCTTCTGCTCGGGGTTCACGTCGAGCGACTGGCCGGTCCTTTTCATGCGGACCTCGAGCGGGTGCTCGTCCCCCGGGTGGGCCCCGGCCAGGTCGAGGGGAAGGGGCCCCGCTTCGCGCTCGGACACGGCAGCGCCGAGCTCGTGGCTCTCGGGCGGCTGCTCGCCGAAGGTGTCGAGGTCGAATGGGCCGTCGAGCCGTTCGCCGAGCGGGAGCGGTCGTTCCCCGCCGGCACGCTTCTCGTCTCCTCCAGGGCGCGCCGGAGGCTGGAAGCCCTCGCCCTCGAGCTCGGGCTCACGGCATACGCCGTCGCCGCCAGGCCCCGGGCGCTCCGACTCCAGACCCCTCGTGTGGGTCTCTACCGCTCATGGGTTCCGTCGATGGACGAGGGTTGGACCCGCTTTGTCTTCGAGCGCGAGATGAACGTGGCGTATCGCACGCTCCACGATCGTGAGGTGCGGGCCGGGCGGCTGCGGGACCGCTACGACGCCATCGTGCTCCCCGACCAGGGGGCCCTCGAGCTGCTGGGGGGCCACGAAGCGGGTGAGCTCCCGGAGGAGTACACAGGAGGGCTCGGCGCGAAGGGAATGGCGGCGCTTCGCGACTTCACGGAGAAGGGAGGGACCCTCGTCGCCCTCGACTCGGCCACCGCTCTCGTGATCGAGCAGCTCGACCTTCCGGTCAGGAACGTCCTCGCAGAAGTCGATCCCCGCGCCTTCTTCTGCCCTGGCTCGATCCTCAGGGTGAGGACGGACTCTTCACGACCTCTCGCCCATGGGCTGCCCGAAGCCCTTCCCATCTGGTTTCAGTCTTCGCCCGCTTTCGAGGCGGACGCCGCCGTGGTGGTGGCGCGCTACACCGACGACGAGCCGCTGCTGTCGGGGTGGCTCCTGGGCGCAGAGCGTCTCAAGGGCCGGGCTGCCCTCGTGGATGTTCCGTTTGGCAAGGGTCGAGTGGTCCTTTTCGGGTTTCGGCCGCAGTATCGCGCCCAGAGCCGCGTCACGTACACGGCGCTCCTGAACGCCCTGTACCTCTCCACCGCACGGCGCTGATCGAACGAGCATTGACGGCCGTGAAGACGGTCCCGTTGCCCCGTGCCCCCGGGTGCGATCGGCGCGATACGCTCGATTGAATTCACAGAATGACTTGGCTAGGATGGAGGTTCGGTATTGGGTGGTCGTCCAACGGTAGGACACATGGTTCTGGACCATGGAATCGGGGTTCGAGTCCCTGCCGCCCAGCCAAACCCTCAATCCTGATTCACAACTTGGCGCAGCCTCGTTTCGTCGCTCGGTCCGCCCGGGCGTCTCTCGGTCTGCGGCTACTATGGAAAGGGGGTTGGCAGAGTCCGCTATACATGATATTGTTGTTTTGTTCGCATCCCTGATGTACTCCAAATGAAGCTCGGGGCCGTTGAGCCCCGGTGCTGTCCCTCCTCCAGACTTGACCGGTGGCGTCCGCCTCGCGGAGACGTCGGACCGTGGCGGCGGAGAACGGCTTCGCGCAGGAGACATGACGGTGCGCGCATGGGAGGACGTTGGATGGAGTATCTGCAGCTGGGCTGGTACATGCTGCCCACGATGGCGGTGGTCGCGCTGAGCGTCGTCGTGGTGCGCGCGGTGTCCGTACGGGTCGTCTGGCGAGGGAGAGACACCCGCCGCTTCGACGACGAGCCCGCCTAGAGCCGCACCCCCAGGTCGGCGTCTATACTGCCCGGCGTGCCTCTCCAGGATGCCCCTGAACACCGCGAACAGGCGCGCCTCACGGCACTTCTCCGCTCGCCTGCTGCGGAGGCGGCCCGGAGCCTGATCGGGCATGTGCTGGTCCGCCCCGGGTGGGGCGAGGTTCGCATCGTCGAAACAGAGGCCTACCTCGGCGCCGGGGACCCGGCCGCCCACGCGTTCCGGGGCCGCACTCCCCGGACCGAGCCGTTGTGGGGACCCCCGGGGACCCTCTACGTGTACTTGATCTACGGCATGCACCACTGCCTCAACCTGGCGGTGGACGGTCCGCTGGTTCAGGGTTGCGTGCTCATTCGCGCCGCCGAGCCGGTGGGGGGCACCGAGCTGCCACCGGACGCGTGCCGGGGACCGGGGCGACTCTGCCGCGCACTCCAAATCGATCTCAGCCTGTCGGGGCGGCACATCTTCGAGAACGACGCTCCCCTCACGCTGCGAGCGGGGACCTCGCCTGACCGAGTGGCCGTTTCGCCCCGAGTGGGCATCCGCCAGGCGGCCGAAAGGCCGCTCCGCTTCTTCGATCCGACCAGTCCCGCGGTCTCCCGACGCCCCGGAGGTGGTGTAATCTCAGGACTTGCTCGGCCGGGCGCACCGGCCGCCGTGCGTCCGCGAGCCAGGAGAGACGATCCATGAAGACAGATGCGTTCGGCACCCGTTCGACCTTCGAGACCGGCCACGGCCCCGCCGCTCTCTTCCGCCTGAGCGCCCTGGAGAAAGAGGGCGTCGCGAAAGACCTCGATCGGCTGCCGTTCTCCATCAAGGTCCTGCTGGAGTCGGTGCTGCGCAACGTCGACGGGGAGCTCGTCACCGAGGAGGACGTCAAGAACCTCGGGGGCTGGAGCGCCACCGCGACCGAACCCGTGGATCTGCCCTTCACTCCGGCCCGGGTGATCCTCCAGGACTTCACCGGCGTGCCGGCGGTCGTGGACCTGGCGTCGCTCCGCTCGGCGGTGAAGCGGCTCGGGAAGGACCCGAAGAAGATCAATCCCCTCGTGCCCGTCGACCTCGTGGTCGACCATTCGGTGCAGGTGGACGTCTTCGGTACGCCCCAGGCGGCGCTTCGCAACGCCGAGATCGAGTTCCAGCGGAATCGCGAGCGCTACGAGTTCCTTCGGTGGGGACAGAAGGCGTTCGACGGGTTTCGTGTGGTGCCGCCCGCGACGGGCATCGTCCATCAGGTGAACCTCGAGTACCTCGCAAAGGGTGTCCTGCTCAGAAAGGACGCGAAGGGAACGGTGGCATTGCCGGACACCCTCGTGGGCACCGACTCGCACACCACCATGATCAATGGCCTCGGCGTGCTCGGCTGGGGGGTCGGAGGGATCGAGGCCGAGGCCGGGATGCTCGGACAGCCCCTCTACATGGTGGCTCCCCAGGTGGTTGGCTTCCGCCTGGCCGGCCGGCTGAGGGAAGGAACCACAGCCACCGATCTGGTGCTCACGGTGGTGGAGATGCTCCGGAAGAAGGGGGTCGTCGAGAAGTTCGTCGAGTACTTCGGACCCGGCCTCGCCGAGATGACGATCGCCGACCGGGCGACGATCGCGAACATGGCCCCCGAGTACGGGGCCACCTGCGGATTCTTTCC
>CAXMOH010000276.1:0-4806 GCA_964194855.1 uncultured Hyphomicrobium sp. | reverse complement strand
CAGGGAGACGCCGCCCTCCGTCGGGCCATCGTCATGGGCAGCGCCCTCGCCTCGTTCTGCTGCGAGGCCTTCAGCCTCGACCGCCTCCTGACCCTCACCCGCCCGGAGATCGAACAGCGCTACCGCCAGTTCCAGGACCTCACCCGCTTCGAGACCCTGTAGCCTCCCCCGGACCGTACCGATACCGCTGTACCAAGAACGTCGCTCGCGCCACCGAAAGGGATGGCCGGCGAGGTCCCCGTATCGGGGGCGTTAGTCGGTGCATTGTCGACATAGAGTCCGCCCGACGCCCGAGTGAGCGGGCCAAGACGTTCCTTCTGCTCTGCCGTTGCCCGCGAACGTCCCCCGCGGAGGGGACCTCGCCGGCCCGTTCGCCGACCGAACACAGCGCGAGCGTCCAAAGAGCCTGTCTGCTTGATTTCCCACCGCCCCAGCCGCGCCGGGCTCAGCGGGTGGCCGGCGGCTCCAACATCGTGTTGACGATGGTGAGGAGCTTGTTCGCTGGGAAGGGCTTTTTAATGTACATGATGGCGCCCGACTCGACGCCCTCCGCCAGGGCCTCGCCGCCGCCTTTGGCCGTCAGAAAGATGACCGGGATCTCCTTGGTCCGGGGCTCCTCCTTGATGCGACGGCAGACGGTGAAGCCGTCGATCTCGGGCATCATCACGTCGAGGAGAACCAGGTCGAAGTCCTCCTCGCCCAGAAGCTTCAGGGCCTCGGCCCCACCGGTCGCCGTGGTGACGACGAAGCCCTTCTGCTCGAGGATCGTGCGCTCGAGGCTCAGGATGTTCTCGTCGTCGTCTACCACAAGGATGCGCTTGGCCATCGACCCCTCCCTGGGGGAACGCTCGAAGCAGTGCGCCGGATTCTAGCCCCGATCGGACAGCGGATAAAGCCCCCGAGGGCGGAGACGGGCCAGGCTAGTCATCGTCAAGGAAGCACGACCTGCCCGCACATGCCCCCGGCGACGCAGGCCCGCACCCGACCCGAGCCGTAGGCGAAGACGAGGTACTGGTTGTCAGGATGGTTCTCACAGGACGCGCCGCCCGTCTCTCCTCGGCACCCCTGCCCCCCGGCCGACCACGTGGGTCCGACCCGGCCGGTGTCGGAGGCGGAGCCCACCCGGAGAGCCTCGCACGCCGCGCGCTCCGGGTGGCCTGCCGGCCGCACGGCACAGAACGAGCGGCCGTCGGTGTACCCGATCTGTGCGCAATAGACGCCGTTCGGACCCACCAGCGGCGTGGCGTCCAGAACGACACGGGAGGGTTGGGTGGAAAGGACCTTCACCTTCACCCGACTGATCTGCGGCGGCACCGGATCGTCGCAAGACCCGGAGGTGTCTTCGCCGGCCCGGCCCCCTTCTCTCGCCTCGTCATCGCCCCCCTCGGCTGGCAGCGGACTCGCGTCGGCGGGCACTGGGGAGGGTGTCGGGGGGAGGGGGATCAGCGGCACGCCGGCCACCTCCTCCGGCGACTCTGATTGCGTGGGAAGCTCTTCGCGAACGGCCTTGCAGGCTCCCGCCGCAAACACGACGGTCAAGGCGAGCCCGAGGAGCCTTCTCATCATGAGCCCCGGCGAAGGGACGATCGCACGGTCACACACGCCCTTCGGGCTGTCAACCGAACGGTGAGGGACCCTCGCTAGCGCGCGACGTCGATCGTGCCGCAGCCGCCGCTTCTCGGGCAGGCTTCGTATGTGCCACCGGCGATCGCCTTGACGAAGTACTGGTTCTCGGGGTGGTTCTCGCAGCTCGGCGCGCCGCGGCACAGGCTGCCGTCGCGTCGCCACGTCGGTCCTGCCCGGCCCGTGTCCTGCGCGATGCCCACGGCAAACGTCTCGCAGGCCTCCCGCTCGGGGTGGCCTTCTGGACGGACCGGGCAGAACTGGCGGCCGTCGGTGAACCCGATCAGGGCGCAGTAGCTCGCGTCCGGCCCGACCAGCGCTGTGGAGTCCAGGGTCCAGGCGCTCGGGCCGCGCAGGTGCACCTTGACCTTCACCCTCGCGATCTCGGGTGGCGTGGGTGAGCCGCAGCCGCTGCTCCCCGGAGGAGGCGGCGAGGGGTCGGGTGTGGGGTCGTCCGAAGGATCGTCGTCCGCTGGGTCCGGGGTGGGCGCCGACGAAGGGCTCCCGAGGATCGGCGTGGGCGTGGGCTGGGGATTCGCCCCTCCCACCGGCGGCGCCGGGGCCGGCGAGCCTGGGCCCGGATTCTCCGGGATCGGGTCCGGGCCCGAGCTGTCCGGCAGCTTGCCACAACCCCAGCTCACAGCGCTCAGGGCCAGCAACACCAACAAGACCGTCCTCAACGACCTCACCTGCTCAGGCTCACACGGGCCTCGTGGACCGTCAAGCCGCTCCCACCGTCAGTTGACGTCGACAGAGCCACAGACCCCGTTCTTCGCGCAGGCCGCGTACTTCCCCGCCTTGTAGGCCCAGAGAAGATGCTGGTTGTTCGGGTGGTTCTCGCAGGCGAAACCGTCGCAGAGCTCCCCGTTGCGCTCCCAGGTCGGCCCTGTCCGTCCGGTGTCCCGTGCGCGTCCGACCGCGTAGGCCTCGCACGCCTCTCTCTCCGGGTGACCCTCCGGGCGAACGGGGCACCGAGAGCGCCCGTCGGTGAAGCCGATCTCGCGGCAGTAGTCAGAACCCGGCACGAGGGCTGTCGAGTCGAGGGTCCACTTGTTGGGCCCCGTGAGGTGGATCTTTGCCTTGACCTTCTGGATTTCAGGCGGATACGGCGGGCCGCACTCTCCCGTGTCGTCCGGAGGAGGAGGCTCGGGCGTGGGCTCGGGCGCGGGGGGTGGGGGAGGCTCGGGAGGCGGAGGCGTCCCCGGGGTCGGCGTGGGTGTCGTTGCCGGGGCCGGCGTGGGTGTGGGCGCCGCGCCCGTCACAGTGAGGGATGGGATCGCGACCGTGAGAACGCCGGAGGCCGGCGCCTGGGTGTCGGTGGGCTGAGTGGGCAGCTCCTCCGTAATCGTGTGACAGCCGACGAGCACAGCCCCTGCGGCCACGACTGCACCGAGTGAAGTATTCCGCATCACGATCCTCTAGCTAGAATTCACCTGATACGGTCACACATAACCTCCTTCTAAGTCAAGATTTTCTACTCACGAAGATGCTCGGCCACCAGAACGGCGGCCCGATCCGAGGCCCCGGACGAGCCGAGGCGCTGGCGGATGCCCGCCAGCTCGGAGCGCAAAGCCGCTCGAGCCTCCGGATCGTCCAGCAAGGCCAGAGCGCTCGCCGCAACGGCCTCGGGCGTGAAGTCGGTCTGGATCAGTTCCTCGACGACGCGGCGCCCCGCGATCAGGTTCGCCATGGCGTAGTGGGGCACGCGAACGAACGGTCGGCCGAGCGTGTAGGTGAGGCGAGACAGCCGGTAGACGACGACCATTGGCATCTCGAGAAGCGCCGCTTCCACCGTGGCCGTGCCGGAGGCCACGAGCCCCAGCGTGGCGGCGCTCATCAGCGCGTGCGTCTTCTCTGTCAGGGTCACAGCGAGTCCCGACAGAGCGGCGGCAAAGATGCGCGGGTCCAGGCCGTGGGCGACGGCGAGGGCGAACTGCAACTCGGGCCGTCGCGCCGCGAGGAGGCGGACGGCGCCGGCAAGAGGACCGATGTTGTGTCGCACCTCCTGCGGGCGACTGCCGGGCAGGACGGCGATGAGCGGGCGCGACGGATCGAGGCCCGCCGCGGTGAGAAATGCGGCCGGGTCCGTCGCAGACCGCACGAGATCGACGAGGGGATGGCCCACGAAAGTCACGGGGACACCCGCCTGGCGATAGACAGCCTCCTCGAACGGGAAGATCACCATCATGTGCGACACCGTTTCCCGAATCGTCCGCAGCCTGCCGCGCCGCCACGCCCAGACCTGGGGCGAGACGTAGTAGACGACGGGCACGCCGCGCGCCTTCAGCGCTCGTGCCAGTCGCAGGTTGAACCCGGCGTAGTCGACCAGAAGGGCCAGCGAGGGCCGGGCCCGATCCACCTCCTGGAGCAGGCCATGAAACACCCGGCGCAACCGCCGCAGGTGCCGCAGCACCTCGAAGAGGCCCACGACAGCCAGATCCCGCACGTGGGCCTGCAACTGGGCCCCCTGGGCCTCGAGGTGCTCGCCACCGGTGCCGAACACCTCAATGTCCGGCACGCGCCTGCGGAGATGGCGCATCAGCTCTCCCGCGTAGAGATCGCCGGAGAGCTCGCCGCACGAAACGAGCAGGCGCGGTCTGGACGCGGTGGACACGCCGGGGCAGTATAAGGCCCCTGCAAGGACGGAACGTTTGCAGTCGGGGTGCAGAGGCGATCGAATGCTCCCGTCCTTGCGGATCCGGGCGCCAGGTGTCCAGCTTCGCGGACGGTCGCGTCGGGAGCGGCTCGCTGGCGAGAGTAGAAAACTCAATGTCTTCAGTGGGTTGAAGGATCTTCGAGAATGCGGGGCTGCGGCACGGGCCTTGCACATCAAGCTCGCGACGGACCAGGGAACGGGAGGGCGTCATGAACGGACGGCACACACTGCTCTTGGCTGCCGGGTGCACCTTTCTCGCCACCGGAGCACTCAGCGAGCAGGACCGCGCGGTCCCGCGTTCCGGAGGCGGCTCCTCGGGGTCGAGCGCCCGCTCCGCTCCCTCGGCTCGCTCCGCTCCCTCGGCTCGATCCGCCCCCTCGGCTCGTTCGTCGGGAGCGAGCCCCAGCCGCCGAGGCAGCGGCAGCTCGGGCTCGTTCTCCCGCGCTCCCTCACGGGGCTTGACCACCGCAGAGCGCCGGCACCCCCGTGCCGGCACCGGCACCGGCTCACGCTACGGTGGCCGCTAC